>NZ_CP146069.1:537500-695320 GCF_037023735.1 Roseovarius sp. S88
GAACATGTTGGGAAGCATGGCCATAGCGGGTGACAGCCCCGTATAGGAAGCTCGATAGAATGTATTAAGTAGGGCGGGACACGTGAAATCCTGTCTGAAGATCGGAGGACCACCTTCGAAGGCTAAGTACTCCTTACTGACCGATAGCGAACCAGTACCGTGAGGGAAAGGTGAAAAGCACCCCGACGAGGGGAGTGAAACAGTACCTGAAACCGAACGCCTACAATCAGTCGGAGCTTGACTGGACTCTAATGACAATCTGCTTCATCAATGTGCGTAAATCACGCACGAAGGAGCAAGTAACGTGTCAGATTTGGCTTTTATTACGGATGGAACAGCTGCGGTGGTTTTCCTGGTTGCAGGATTGATCGACGCCGGCGTGAACCATTGCCCCAATCAGGGCTGCTTCGCCAAAAACGAAGTGCAAGCATATAATAGCTTTTCGGTTGGCACGACGCATTTTCAAGAAAGCGAAGTTGGAGAGGAATTCTACTTCCGCCGCGAAACAGGCCATGCAGATGGACCGTTTCAGCGGGTGTGGGGCATCTCAGCGTCTACGGATGGAGAACTTTGGGCAGGCATAGGCCACGCCTATACAATCCCTCTACCCTGGAAAAACTTCCACTTTCAGATGAATGCGATGACCGGTCTCTACGAAGAAGGAGACGGTGTGGATCTGGGAGGCCCAATCGAATTTAGATCGGGGTTTTCCGTCGGATACGTCAACAACAGCGGGGTTCGCATGAGCCTGAGCATTGATCACAGATCAAATCTCGGGATTTACAGCGACAACCCAGGCCTTGAGACGGTTCAATTCCGGGTTTCGATCCCAACAAACTAACCGGAAACGGTTGTCATTAGTGTCCAGTCTTGTGACGGCGTACCTTTTGTATAATGGGTCATCGACTTGGTCTATCTAGCAAGCTTAAGCCGTTAGGTGTAGGCGCAGCGAAAGCGAGTCTTAATAGGGCGAATGAGTTAGATGGATCAGACCCGAAACCGAGTGATCTAGGCATGGCCAGGTTGAAGGTAAGGTAACACTTACTGGAGGACCGAACCCACATCTGTTGAAAAAGATCGGGATGAGCTGTGCCTAGGGGTGAAAGGCCAATCAAACTCGGAGATAGCTGGTTCTCTGCGAAATCTATTTAGGTAGAGCGTCATCCGAATACCCTCGGGGGTAGAGCACTGGATGGGTAATGGGGCCCCACAGGCTTACTGATCCTAACCAAACTCCGAATACCGAGGAGTACTAGATGGCAGACACACTGCGGATGCTAACGTCCGTAGTGGAGAGGGAAACAACCCTGACCTCCGGCTAAGGCCCCCAATTCGTGGCTAAGTGGGAAAGCAGGTGAGACGTCCAAAACAACCAGGAGGTTGGCTTAGAAGCAGCCATCCTTTAAAGATAGCGTAACAGCTCACTGGTCTAAATAAGATGTCTTGCGGCGAAGATGTAACGGGGCTCAAGCCACGAGCCGAAGCCGAGGAGTGCGTATGCACTGGTAGCAGAGCGTAGTGTGACATAGTTCCACTCCTCTTTAGCACCTCTCGAGGTGTTTTGGAGGAACGGAGCTTTCGATGAAGCGGGCGCGTGAGCGATCCCGTGGAGAGATCACTAGTGAGAATGATGACATGAGTAGCGACAAAGAGTGTGAGAGACACTCTCGCCGAAAGTCCAAGGGTTCCTGCTTAAAGTTAATCTGAGCAGGGTAAGCCGACCCCTAAGGCGAGGCCGAAAGGCGTAGTCGATGGGAATCAGGTTAATATTCCTGAGCCAGATGGAAGTGACGGATCATGAAGGTTGTTCACCCTTATCGGATTGGGTGGGCCGCTAATTGGTTCCTGGAAATAGCTCCATCATCAGATCGTACCCTAAACCAACACAGGTGGACTGGTAGAGCATACCAAGGCGCTTGAGAGAACGATGTTGAAGGAACTCGGCAAAATACCTCCGTAAGTTCGCGAGAAGGAGGCCCAGTTCCTAGGCAACTAGGGGCTGGGGGCACAAACCAGGGGGTGGCGACTGTTTACTAAAAACACAGGGCTCTGCGAAGTCGCAAGACGACGTATAGGGTCTGACGCCTGCCCGGTGCCTGAAGGTTAAAAGGAGGGGTGAGAGCTCTGAATTGAAGCCCAGGTAAACGGCGGCCGTAACTATAACGGTCCTAAGGTAGCGAAATTCCTTGTCGGGTAAGTTCCGACCTGCACGAATGGCGTAACGACTTCCCCGCTGTCTCCAACATCGACTCAGCGAAATTGAATTGCCTGTCAAGATGCAGGCTTCCCGCGGTTAGACGGAAAGACCCCGTGCACCTTTACTACAGCTTCGCACTGGCATCAGGCACAATATGTGCAGGATAGGTGGTGGGCTTTGAAGCAGGAACGCTAGTTTCTGTGGAGCCACCCTTGAGATACCACCCTTATTCTGCTTGATGTCTAACCGCGGCCCGTTATCCGGGTCCGGGACCCTGCGTGGTGGGTAGTTTGACTGGGGCGGTCGCCTCCTAAAGCGTAACGGAGGCGCGCGAAGGTTGGCTCAGAGCGGTCGGAAATCGCTCGTTGAGTGCAATGGCAGAAGCCAGCCTGACTGCGAGACTGACAAGTCGAGCAGAGTCGAAAGACGGCCATAGTGATCCGGTGGTCCCAAGTGGGAGGGCCATCGCTCAACGGATAAAAGGTACGCCGGGGATAACAGGCTGATACTGCCCAAGAGTCCATATCGACGGCAGTGTTTGGCACCTCGATGTCGGCTCATCTCATCCTGGGGCTGGAGCAGGTCCCAAGGGTACGGCTGTTCGCCGTTTAAAGAGGTACGTGAGCTGGGTTTAGAACGTCGTGAGACAGTTCGGTCCCTATCTGCCGTGGGTGTAGGATACTTGAGAGGAGTTGCCCCTAGTACGAGAGGACCGGGGTGAACGATCCACTGGTGGACCTGTTGTCGTGCCAACGGCAGTGCAGGGTAGCTATGATCGGACAGGATAACCGCTGAAGGCATCTAAGCGGGAAGCCCCCTCAAAACAAGGTATCCCTGAGGACCGTGGTAGACCACCACGTCGATAGGCCGGAGATGTAAGCGCAGTAATGCGTTCAGTTGACCGGTACTAATTGTCCGATAGGCTTGATTTGATCCAGTAGAAGCAAGATTTCTACACGGATACAAAAGCCGTACACATTTACTGTACAGACTTGGAATTCAAGGGTTTTTCTTGGTTTGGTGGTCATAGCAAGAGCAAAACACCCGGTCCCATCCCGAACCCGGCCGTTAAGTGCCTTAGCGCCGATGGTACTGCGTCTTAAGACGTGGGAGAGTAGGTCACCGCCAAACCTAGTAAAACCCTTGATGTATCTCTCTTTCGATGACGCCTCAGTATGATCCACAAGACTTCTGGGGCACATTCGTGGCCACAAAACGCATTGCGCTTTGGTCACAAACCGGCCTCAAGTAGTCCTCTGGGCAGTAGGCCACCATAACTGTCGCGGGGTGGAGCAGCCCGGTAGCTCGTCAGGCTCATAACCTGAAGGTCGTAGGTTCAAATCCTACCCCCGCAACCAACAAACAAGCCGCCCGCCGGGCGGTTTTTTATTGGCCTCGCCAGCGCGAAAAAGAAAAGCCGCCCCGAAGGACGGCTTATCCGTTTGATCTCGCGTTGCGCCTTACATCTTGCAGTCACCGACATAGACGTTTGAGTGATCTTCCAGCGCCACGTTCAGGATTTTGTTAGTGAAGATGTCGCCTTCCTTGATCACCTCGCGGACATAGATGTCCTGGATCGGGTGATGGTTGTCGGCAAAGGCGAAATCGCCACGAACCGAGTCGAAATCCGCAGCTTTCAGCGCGGCACGGAAGGCATCGGGATCATTGATATCCGCTGCTGCCATCGCCGAGAGAAGCAGGTTCGCCGTGTCGTAGCCCTGGCTGGCATAAAGCGACGGCAGGCGGCCATATTCGGCTTGGAACGCATCGACAAAGGCTTTGTTGGCGGCGTTATCGATATCTTTGTTCCACTGGCTCGTGTTCTTCACACCCATGGCTGCATCGCCCACAGCTTGCAGGATGCCCTGATCAAAGCTGAACGCGGGTCCGACAACCGGCAGGTCGATGCCGCTATCGGCATATTGCTTGAGGAAGGAAATCCCCATGCCACCGGGCAGGAAGAAGAAGACACTATCCGCACCAGAGGCCCTGATTTGCGCCAGTTCAGCGGCGTAATCCTTCTGCCCCAGCTCAGTGAAGATTTCACCGGCCAGCTCGCCTTCATAGATGCGCTTGTATCCCGTCAGTGCATCCGCCCCCGCTGGATAGTTGGGTGCCAGGATGAACGAGTTCTCGAACCCCGCGGCATTGGCGTACCCGCCCGCGGCTTCATGCAGGTTGTCGTTCTGCCAGGCCACGTTGAAGTAATTCGGATGACAGCCAGCGCCGGCCAGCGCAGAAGGCCCGGCGTTGGGTGACAGGTAAAACTTGCCTTGCCCCGTTGCCGCAGGCACCACGGCCATGGCCAGGTTCGACCAGATAATCCCGGTTAGCACGTCAACTTTCTCAGATTGAATCATCTTGTCGGCAAGTTGCACCGCGATATCAGGCTTGCGTTGGTCGTCCTCGACCACCACTTCGATATGGTTGCTCCCCGACATTTTCACCGCCAAAAGAAAGCCATCGCGCACGTCGATTCCCAGCCCGGCACCACCGCCTGAGAGCGTGGTGATCATGCCCACCTTGACGTTGGACTGATGCCCGTCTGCCAAAGCAAGCGATCCCATCGCGGTCAGCGCGGCGGCGGCCGCCAATGTTTTTAGTTTCATGGTTGTCCTCCCAAGTAATTTTTTAAAACGCCTTGAATGTCAGCGTTGTTTCCGTGCGCTCGATCCCAGAAATGTCGAGCAGTTGGTCGTTGATGAATTTCCCGATATCTTCGCCCTCGGGCACGTAGAGCTTGAGCAAAAGATCAAACGGACCCGAGGTCGAATAAAGTTCAGAATGAATTTCGCGCAAAGCAATCTCTTCGGCGACTTTGTAGGACGTGCCGGGCTTGCAGCGGATGTTGATGAAGACTGGGCGCATGGTGAACCTCTCTTCCAATGGCGTTCAGTAAACCTCAAAGCGCCCTTGAAACAAAAGCAGAAAATCAAAGAAACCATGAAAATCGCCTGGAATTAGCCTTTCAGATGACGCGCCCGCGAGCCTCTTTCAATTGCAGCGGCATGCAGCCGGTCGATATTGAGCTCATAGCGGATCTCTTCGAGAATGCGCAGTTCGGTCTCATCCAGCGTCCCATCGGCCGCAGCCACGTCACAGGCCAGCGCATAAGCAGTCTCATAAAGACGTTCATCGAGGTTGTCTCGTACCAACCCAAAAAGCGCGTCTAAACCTTCCTCAACACTGAAAAGGTCAAACACAATTTGCGCGACGATCTTGATCCGGTCCGCGTCGTAATCAGCAAAAACCGGAAGGTTGTTCACCGCAGACTCAATTTTCACCAACTCAGACGTCCGGATATCTTCGTCCGAGGCCGAAACGGCGATCATAACCATCACCAGGCAATCCTGGGGGCTCAGCGGGTGTGGTATCTGCTCGCTCATTTGACGTCCTTTGATTTATCTTGTCGCAGTGCAGAATATTGACTGTCCGGCCCCTCGGCAATAGGAAGCGAACGGTCTTGTCTTATTGATAAGGCACATCAATCGGAGAATGATATGTCTGATCTACGCGATGCTGCCCTAAGCTCGAAAGCCTGGCCTTTTGAAGAAGCACGTCGCCTGCTCAAACGCTATGAAAAGGGGGCTCCTGACAAGGGGTATGTTCTTTTCGAAACCGGCTACGGGCCGTCGGGCCTGCCGCATATTGGCACCTTTGGAGAGGTGCTGCGCACGACCATGGTGCGGCACGCCTTTGAACAGATCAGCGACATTCCCACCAAACTTATCTGCTTTTCGGATGATCTGGATGGCATGCGCAAGGTGCCCGGCAATGTCCCGAACCCGGAGATGTTGCAGGAACACTTGCACAGGCCGCTGACCGTGGTGCCCGATCCCTTTGGGGAATACGAGAGTTTTGGCCACCATAACAATGCTATGCTGCGGCGGTTTCTTGATACGTTCGGGTTTGAATACGAGTTCATCTCGGCCCGCGAATTTTACCGCACCGGACAGCTTGATGAGATCTTGCTTCGCTGCGCCGAGCGGTACGATGATCTGATGAAGATCATGCTGAAATCCCTGCGTGAGGAGCGGCAACAGACCTATTCGATTTTTTTGCCGATCCACCCCGAAACGGGGCGTGTGCTTTATGTGCCGATGAAACATGTGGACGCCAAAGAGGGCACAGTCACCTTTGACGACGAGACGGGCAAGGAGTGGACGCTGCCGGTGACTGGCGGAAATGTGAAGCTCCAGTGGAAGCCGGATTTTGGCGCACGCTGGGCCGCGCTTGGCGTGGATTTCGAGATGTATGGCAAGGAACATGCCACCAACGAGAAAATCTATGACGCCATCTGCCGAACCCTGGGGGCCCGTCCGCCCGAGCATTTCAGCTATGAGCTTTTCCTCGATGATCAGGGTCAGAAGATTTCCAAATCCTCGGGCAACGGGATCAGCATTGATGAATGGCTGAGCTATGCCGCGACCGAGAGCCTGTCTTACTTCATGTATCAAAAGCCGAAAACGGCCAAACGGCTCTATTTTGACGTGATCCCGCGAGCCGTGGATGAATACCACCAACAGCTGCGCGCCTATCCCGGTCAGGATGCTGCACAAAAGGTCAACAACCCGGTGCATCACATCCACAACGGCGATGTGCCCGAGAGTAAGATGGTCGTCCCATTTGCGATGCTCTTGAACCTTGCGTCTGTATCTTCGGCCGAGGACAAGGATACGCTTTGGGGATTCATTCGCCGCTATGCACCAGAGGCCAGTGCTGAGACGCATCCAGACATGGATGCTGCAGCCGGCTGTGCAGTGAAATACTATGAGGATTTCGTTGCGCCCACCAAAACCTATCGCGCCCCCAGCGATCTGGAACGTGAGGCACTCAGCGATCTGCGTGACCAGCTGGCCGCCTATGACGGCCCCGTTGAAGATGAGGCGCTACAATCTATCGTCTATGCCGTGGGCCGTGACCGGTTCGAGCCGCTGCGCGATTGGTTCAAGGCCATTTACGAAGTTCTTTTGGGCGCAAGCCAAGGCCCACGCTTTGGCGGTTTCATCGCGCTTTATGGTCTGGAGGAGACCGTAGCTCTCATCGACAAGGCGCTGGCGGGCGAACTCGTTTGATCTGTATCAACGCAGGGCGCAACCCGGCCTGAGATCATGCTCCTAAAAAGAGGAGCAGGGTGATGATCATAAGACGACTTATTCCGTTCGCGGGGGCGCTGGCCTTACTGGCCTGCACGCAAATCTCCATGCCAGAACCGAGCGAGGGACAGGCGCTTTTTGCAGAGAACTGTGTGCAATGCCATGGGACATCGGGTAAGGGTAATGGCCCTTGGGCTGGTTCATTTGATCCGGCCCCAGCGGATCTGACTCGGTTGACCGAAGATGGCGTGTTCCCACGAGCACGCGTATTGTCGATCATAGATGGATATGACCGCACCGGACTTCCTGGACATCAGATGCCGGAATTTGGTCTGCTCTTGGTGGGTGACGCTGTGCCCGTAGATGTCGGAGATGGCGTGTTGACCCCCACGCCACGCCCTCTGGCGGCACTGCTGGAATACTTAGAGAATATTCAGGAATAACTGATCTTCAGACCCGGCAGATGCCTTTGACCTCGGCACCGTCCCAGGGAAGCACGACTTCGTCGGGGATACGCAACTCTTGCAGCGGGAAACCGTCACGCAACAGCTCTTTCAGGCGCTGCGTGCGCGGTGCTGTTGGATCAAGCGCGGCACAGCACACATATTCCTCAACAATCGACGCCTGTTGCTCATAGGCGTAATCCAAAAATCGCGTCTTGGTGGAAATGTCGAAGAGATATGGATCGTCTTTGGCCGCATGCTCTGACGCGGCCTTGAGCGGGGTGTAGCCCGTCTCGGCACGGTTCTGCCATTGCCAGACATGGGTGATCTCATGGGCAAAGATCATCGCGTGAACAAGGCTCATGCGATCGGGATAGACCGGCAGGTAGTCGCGGTCGTACCATTCCTTGGAGTAAAACACCTTGTTGAAAAGCACGAAGGCAGCGGGGCCAACCGTAACCGTATCGGTCGTTGGCTCCGGGAAGATACGCTCACGGCAGGCAAGGCGCGGGCGTTTCTGGCGCTTGTAGGTGACCTTGCCGATGAGTGCTCCATTCACGAAACGGACGCGAGATGTGTCGATGCTGTCGCCGTGGATTTGCTCTGCAAAACTCTTTTCATTGTCTGTCAGGGGGCGCCCACATGACAATACAAACACCAGACAGAAAAGCAAAACCACGCGCATGGGTGGACGTTAGCAAGGCTTGGCAAAAGTGGATAGAGGGAGTTTAGAGTTTAGCTCTACGCGCGCGGACTTGATGTTGCATGGTTTTAGTATTTGGGGCGGCACTCCAGACCGCGAACCTGACAAAGCCCTGTGTAGAGCGCGTCGAATCCATTGCCGTAATTCTGTGGGGCTGAATTGAACAAAACCACGACGACATGCCCATCCGAAAATCGGAACATGGCCGTGAAGACACCCGTAAGACCGCCCCAATGGGTAAGCTGCCTGCCATCAGGGCCGGGCCAGATGCGCCAGCCCAGAGCATAGAAATCACCATCTTCTCCTGAGGGGGCGGCGGCATCGCTGGCCTCGGGCGTCCGCGCGGCAAAGCGCCAGACATCTTCGGCACGACCCATCGCACTTCCCGCCGCGCCAAGTCCGGTAATCCACATGCGCTCAGCCTCTGAACCTTGCACCTGTTTCCAACACTTCTCGCTCTGTCCCCAGTTGGGGCCAGCTGCGCCGCTGAGCGTAATGCGCGCCTGTGCCTGGAGCACGTATTCCAGGCTATAGGTGCCGTTTTGCGTCAGCAGGTTGGTCAAAAGGCAAAATCCAATATTGGAATAGGCCGTGGTGCTGTCTGGCGCGTGATCAAGTGGCAGGGTCGTCCACGCAGAACGTGCAAGTTCATGACAGCTATCGTCGTGCGTGCGCCCCATTTTTTCTGGCGCAAAAACGGGATCAAAGGTTAGGCTTCGATCAAAGCCCCCTCGATGGGCAAGCAGATCGCGGGGGGTGATGGCCATGGCTCTGGGGTCATGCGGGGTTGGCAAATTTATTTGTTCTGCCAGAGGCTTGTCCAGGCTGACCTCGCCGGCATTCACCAGCGACAGAAGGGCTGCGGCAGTGATGGGCTTGGTGAGAGAGGCCAGAGGCAACACCTGATCGACCTGCATGGGCGTGCCTATGATCGGGTCTGAGACACCGAAGGCTTTGAGCGTTGGCGCACCGTCCGAGGGACCATAGGCCAGTACGGCGCCGGGGATGCCCGTCGCCTCCAGAAATGCCTCGATCACGTCTTCCTCGGTGGGGTCCTCGCGCAGGAACACAAACGCGACCGCCGCTATGGCGATCACGGCCAGCGCACCGAGGCGGAAGTTGCGTGTGCCGCTTTGAGACATGCCTGTACCTTTTGCTCAGGGTGAAAGTTACCCACCGAGCAAGGTCAAATCGCGGCATGTGTGGGGTAGATTTGCGGCGTGTCTATGAGGTGATGCATGGCGATTTCCCCTTTGATTTCTCGCTCTTTGCCATGACACTGAGGGCACAAGTAACTGGGATGCGAAAGGGCAAGACCATGGGTTTTTGGAATTTCTGGAAGGGCGGCGATGAAACGCCTGAGGCCGAGGCGCTGGAAAAAGAGGTGCAGGATCTGGGGCTTAACACTGCTGGGCTAAATATTGCGGTGGATGGCGATGTGGTTAAGGTTTCGGGTGAGGCCGTGGATCAGGAGACCAAGGAAAAGGTCATTATGGCCGTGGGCAACGCCAAGGGCGTGGCGGCGGTTGAGGACACGGTCACAGGGGCCGATCCGGTGTTTCACGAGGTGGCCAAGGGCGACACGCTTTGGAAAATCGCCGAGAAAACACTGGGCAATGGCGCGCGCTATACCGAGATTTTCGAGGCCAACCGCCCGATGCTCAGCGACCCGGACAAGATCTATCCCGGCCAGCGCCTGCGCATCCCGCAGGATGGCAGCACGACCGCCTGATCGGGGTTCGAGAGATGTAAGAGAGGCCGGGGGAGTGCCCGGCCTTTTTTGTTGGGCAGAGGTTAACGAAGGGTGAACGGGTCAGGAGGCGGGACACATAGGTGCGCCTTGGCAGGTCCGTAAACCCCTTGGTTAACAGGGATTTTGAGCGATTTTGCCACATCGGTATCACGTCGGTATTGCGTCGGTATCACGTCGGTGCGGATGGGGGAATCGGGGAAAAACGGATGTGTTAAACCTCCGTGCGCGCAACGTTCCGCGGTAGGCCGGGGTTCACCCCGGCAATGGGTGTGGCGGAGGTGGCGGGGTGAAACCCCGCCCTACGGAGGGGAATTGATGCCGAGCGACGGTCAGACCGCGGGATGGTTGTCACGCGGCTGCACAGCTTATTGCTCCGCAGTATCCGCAACTAAATTCACAACTTCAATCGTCAGTTACGCAATTTGGCGTGATGCCGAATGCAAGAACAGGACAGCCTCCATTGCGGCCTGCATCAAGCCTGTAGAGAAGTTTGCCCATCCAAGTGGACGAAGCGCCGTACTTCTTGTATACTTCGTCAGTTCCTTCGCTCCCGTCCTTCTTGAGTACTCTGCCCAAACTTCTGAAAAAGGAGTTGTCCAGACTTGTGCCCCTTGTAAGAATGATACCAAGGTCAATTGCTCCTGCCTCATAGAACGCAGCGAATGCATACAGATCTCGATCATAGGTTTGATCTTTGCTGTTCCATTCCAAGTCCAGAGCAACCTTTCCTTTCACGAAATCAATACGATGCCCATCAAGGAAACCCTCTCTGGTGTACTCATTTAGAATTCTTGTCTTTTGCTTCGCGTGAAGGAGTTTCACATGCAAATCCGCAGAAATTCGCGTTTCTTGCCAACCCTCGTCAAATAGAGTGTCAACGTATTTTGCGATCTCACTCTTGCTACCACCTGGTGAGCGGATCATGGTTTTCGATATACTGAATTTGCGAAGAGCCGCGACTAGATTATTAAATTGCTCAGGGAAGCTAGACTTTAGTATTCCTGCTGCATTTCGATAGCTGTACACTTCAAATTTGGAAAGCAGCTCCTCTTCAAAGACACTTTCGAGTATATTGGGGTCGTCAGCTACGGCGCCTGTGGAGATGTCTTCTAAGTCGTTGCTCAAGTCTATTCAGCCGCTACGCTTGAATTGAATTTATAGGTTTTCCAAGTTGGTTTGTAATCGCTCTCGGCTTGATTTCCCCAAACCGTCCAATTCTCTCTTATGCCGCGCCCAAATAGTTCGAGGTATGGACCCCAGCTACACGACTCGATAATGTCGTATTGCTCGTCGGGTTTACGTGAGTGTTCACGCTTGCGCGTTCCAAAAAGGTTAACCTGTCGGCGACCTGGCGCTAGAGTACGAGCGTTCTTGCCGCGCACTCCAAACAAGAGAATTTCCGTAACATTTCGGAAATAAAATCCAACACCCCTACCGTCTGAACCACCGTCTTTTCGGATTTTGTGCCAAATTATATTTGATTTGTATTGAAATCCCCAAGAAGACAAAACTTGTAAGCCCTCCGGTAGAAGCGCGTTTGGAACCCATAAATAACAATGCGCTGTGTCTTCTAGATGCTCAGAAACAGGCAAGTTGCAAATATCTTCAAGCTCCATGGTCGGATAGCGAGAAAGTCTTTTATGCTCGGGCGCAACTTTGCCGGTGCGATTAGTGAATCTCCAAGGTGGATCCGCCATAACCGTCGCGAACTTCTGCCCATCAAGAAAAGCTGTAAGATCATCGTTCGCAGCGTGGGGCATGGGAATCTCTCTTTCAACGACACATCATGTAGAACAAATGTAGATCAATATATCAATATTTAGTTAACACCTAAACATCCAACTCTTCCACGAAGCGCGCGTTTTCCTGAATGTACTGGAACCGCAGTTCGGGCTTTTTGCCCATCAGGCGCTCGACGAGGTCTCCGGTTTCGCCCGGTTCGTCCTCGTCGATGGTCACGCGGATGAGTTTGCGGGTTTTTGGGTCCATGGTGGTTTCCTTGAGATCCTTGGCGTCCATTTCCCCCAGGCCTTTGAAGCGGCTGACGTCGATCTTGGCTTTGCCGCCCAAACCTTTCTCTAGCCAGGCGTCGCGCTCTGCCTCGTCCAGGCAATAGACCCGCTTGGCCCCTTGGGTGAGCCGGTACAAAGGTGGGCAAGCCAGATAGAGATGCCCCGCATCAATCATAGGGCGCATCTGTGTAAAGAAGAAGGTCATCAAAAGCGAGGCGATATGCGCACCATCCACATCCGCATCGGTCATGATGATGATTTTCTCGTACCTCAGATCATCGAGGTTGAACCGCGTGCCAAGTCCCACACCGAGCGCATCGCAGAGATCCTTGATCTCGGCGTTGGTCGTTAGCTTCGAGGATGCCGCTCCGAGGACATTAAGAATTTTTCCTTTCAACGGCAGCATAGCCTGAGTCACGCGGTTGCGCGCCGCCTTGCCGGACCCGCCCGCTGAATCGCCTTCCACAATGAATAATTCCGTGCCCTCGCGTGTTGAAGAACTGCAGTCCACCAATTTGCCGGGGAGGCGCAGTTTCTTGGTGGCGGATTTGCGTTGTGTCTCCTTCTCGGCCCTTCTCCTCAGGCGTTCCTCGGCGCGCAGCACCAGAAAGTCGAGGATCGCCCCGGCGGATTTCGTATCCGCCGCAAGCCAGTTGTCGAAATGGTCGCGCACGGAATTTTCGACCATGCGCTGGGCTTCGACGGTGGCAAGGCGATCCTTGGTCTGGCCGACGAATTCCGGCTCACGGATAAAGCAGGACACAAGCGCTCCCGCCCCTGTGATCAGGTCTTCGCGCGTGATGGTTCCGGCCTTTTTGTTGCTGACCAGTTCGCCATAGGCTTTGATGCCCTTGAGGATCGCCGCCCAAAATCCGGCCTCATGCGTGCCGCCCTCAGGCGTGGGCACGGTGTTGCAGTAGGATTGTATGAACCCGTCGCGGGACGGGGTCCAGTTGATGGCCCACTCGACCTTGCCGGGGACCTGGAATTTGTCGAAGGACACCGATCCGGCAAAGGGTGCTTCGGCATAGGTCGAGGCCCCTGCGAAGGTTTCCGACAGATAGTCGGCCAAGCCACCGGGAAAGTGGAATTTTGCCTCGGTCGGCGTTTCGCCGTCCTCAATCGCGGATTTCCAGCGGATTTCTACGCCTGAAAACAGATAGGCCTTGGAACGGGCCATCTTGAAAAGTCGTGCCGGTTTGAGTTTGAGCGAGCCGAAGATCTCCGGGTCGGGGTGGAAAGTCACGGCGGTGCCGCGCCTGTTGGGGGCGGCGCCGATCTTTTCCAGCGGGCCTTGGGGTAGGCCACGGGAAAACTCCATCGCGAAGAGTTCCTTGTTGCGGGCCACTTCCACGCGAAGGTGATCCGAAAGCGCGTTGACCACGGACGAGCCTACGCCGTGCAGACCACCGGAGGTCTGGTAGCTGTCGCCGGAGAACTTGCCGCCTGCATTCAGAGTGCAGAAGATGATTTCGAGCGCAGTTTTCGACGGATCCTTTGGGTGCGGACCAGTTGGGATGCCGCGCCCGTTGTCGCGCACCGAGACATGACCATTTTCGTGCAACTCAATCTCGATCCAGTTGGCGTGTCCGGCAACAGCTTCGTCCATCGAGTTATCGATGATTTCGGCGACCATGTGATGCAAGGCCCGGTCATCTTTGCCGCCGATATACATGCCGGGGCGCAGGCGGACATGCTCCATGTCTTCCAAGACCTGGATAGAAGACGCGTCATAGTCGCCTGAGTCAGGGGGAGGAAAGAGATCGTCGGCCATGCGCTGCTCTTTTGTTTTGTTGATTGTTGCGCAGTATGGCAGAGGCGGGCCGTCTGGAAAAGCGGCTTCCTGCAGGCAACTGTCAGGGGTAGGGTGGTATTCACGCGCGACAGGAGGAACACATGCGAAGCTTTGACGAGATTTTTCAGATCAGTGCCGAGCGTCATGGCGGGACGGAGGCGCTTGAGGCCAAGCTGAGCAAGCCGAAGACGGCGGCGGAACTGGAGGCGACCCCCGAAGACCGCTGGCTGGCGGAGATGTCAAAGTACATTTTTGCCACCGGGCTCAACTGGACCGTGATTGAGAAGAAATGGCCGGGGTTTGAAGAGGCGTTTCATGGCTTTGATCTGGGGCGCTGTGCGTTCATGGATGACGGGATGTTCGACAGCCTGTTGCAGGACACGCGGATTGTGCGGCATGGGGCGAAGATCCAGTCTGTGCGTGACAATGCGGCGTTTTTGTTGGAACTGCGGGAGGAAGGTGGCGTTGGCAAGGTTTTGGGTGGGTGGCCGTCTGATGCTTTTGCAGATCTGTTGGAAATGCTGAAAAAGCGCGGGTCCCGGTTGGGCGGAATGACAGGGGCCTATTCGATGCGGATGCTGGGGCGGGACAGTTACATTCTGTCCAAAGATGTCGTGGCGCGACTTATCGCAGAAGGCGTCCTAGACAAAGCGCCGGGATCAAAGGCGTCGATGAAGGCGGTGCAGGCGGCGTTCAATACGTGGATGGATCAATCTGGTCGGTCGTTGACCGAGATCAGCCGGGTGCTGGCGCTGAGCACGGGTTAGCTGGTCTGACTGAGCAGCCAGGCGGCCATGTCGTCTTCGTTCAAGAGACCTTGGGCCAGTTGAATAATCATCTGGCCGACCTCTTCGGTGTTCCAAATGATTTGCACACCGTTGATATCAAGACATACGTCCATAGATTGGTGTGCCGTGCGCTTGTTGCAATCGTTGAAACAGTGCCCTTGCGAAATAGCGGCTGCATACGCAGACGCCAGATCGAACACATCTTCGATCATCCCATAGACAAGTCTGTTATCGACGCGTGCCAAAGCGCCTTCCAAAGACTTGTCTTGAGCGCGTCCCTGAAGCTCACCCGTATTTAAGATGGAATCGTGGATTGCTTCGACCAGCTCAGCCGACAAAATGAGCAAACTCATTTGTCTTTGAGATAGTCGAGAACAAGCTGGTTGATTTCACGGCGACGTTCAACAGCCGCCATCACTTCATCCATCGTGGCGTAGCGCGGTTCGCCCTGCAACGTGGCCTCTTCGGGCACCAGATACCCCACACATTTGGAATTCTTCATGATCGCCACAGGTTTGCCGCCCGCGCGGTCCAGCACTTTTTGCGGCTCTCGCAGCTCGGTCATTGTGCAAATCTGGTTCGTATGCAGGCGCTTCATGAAATATCTCCTGTAGTGTATTTTAAAATATACATTACAATATGCATTTTTACAACTGCTGCGCCAAGTATTGCGCGCCACCGCGCAAGGCGGCCAAGTCATCTGTGATCACCGAAACGGGAATGTCCCGCAGGATACTCGTATACGGACCCCGAAGGTGAAAGGCGTCTCGAAAGCCGTTGTCAGCGAGATGTGGTGCAATCGCGCGCGCTGTGCCGCCCGCCAGAAACAGACCGCCTGTGGCCAGATGGCTGATACAAAACGAGCTGGCGACGTGACCTAGAAGGGTGACAAAACTTTGCAAGGTGGCCTTTGGGGCAGCGGCCATGATGTCAGGCGGGCTAAGGGTTTCGCCGCTCAGATGCGCATGCAGCCGGGTCAGGCCGGGGCCGGACAGGGCCGCTTCAACGGGCAGATGCGGCATGTCTCGGCGCAATGTGTCAAACAACGCACGGAACTGCGGTACATCGGGTAGTGTGCTGTGCCCGGCCTCGGCGGATGGCACAAAAATCCTGCCGTTCACGTTGTGGGCAACGGCGATATTACACCCGGTGCCCAGCACCAGAACCAGACGCGCTCCATCCGGATCAGCCTGTCCAGGCACGATTGGAGCAACGTCATCCGGTGCAAGATCATCCAGCGCATAGGCCTGCGCCTGCAGGTCGTTGAGCAAATGAACGTGAACGGCGCCTGTCGCCGAGATTAGATCACACGCGTGCACTTTCCAGCTGTGATTGGTCAACTGCGCTTGATCCCCGCGCACCGGGCCGGCCACAGCAGCACAGACGGCGTCAATCCTCCCGGGGCGAAGCTCATTGAGATAGCTGCGTACCATGTCTGTGAGGGTGCCAAACGCCGCGTTCTTGAAAATGCGCGCCGTGACCGCGTCAAACTTGGCGTCGCGCGCAAGCCCCAGACGACAATGAGTGCCGCCAAGGTCAAGAAGAAGCTGCTCACCCATCGTGCCACTTGGCCGCCAGATCGCGGGCTGCTTGCGCAAAGAGCACCACGTCAATCCCTACCGCCAGCATTTGCCCGCCCCAGTCGCGATACATCATCGCTATGTCATGATCGATGGCCAGTATGCCGGACGCTTTGCCTGCAGTCTTTATCCGCGCAAGTGCGTCTTTCATGGCCTCCATCACTTCCGGCGCCGTGGCATCGCCGCGGTAGCCCATGTCATTGGCCAGATCAGAGGGGCCGATAAAGGCGGCATCGACACCATCCACCGCGCAGATCGCATCGAGGTTTTCTAGGGCTGCACGGCTTTCGATCTGCACGATCAGGCACATCTGGTCATTGGCGGTTGTGATGTAGTCGGGGATCGCGCCAAAGCCAGACGCACGGGCCAGTGCCGCGCCGGACCCCCGCACGCCTTCGGGCGGATAGCGCATGGCACGCACAAGCGCCTCGGCCTGTTCGGCGGTGTCGACCATGGGCACGAGGAGCGACTGTGCCCCGGCATCCAACACCTGTTTGATGATCCAGTCCTCGCCAATGGGCACACGGACCACCGGATGACTTGCCGAGCCTTGCAAGGCCTGAATTTGCACAGACAAAGACCGCACGTCATTTGGCGCATGCTCGCCATCCAGAACCAGCCAGTCGAACCCAGCGGTGCCCAGGATTTCAGTTGCGTAGGCGTCGGCGAACCCGGCCCAGCAGCCATAGAGCATGTCACCGGCTGCGAGGGCTTTCTTGAAGGGGTTTTCTGGTGCGGGCATTTGCAATCTCCAGCAGGGCTTGTGCCGCAGTTAAGCGTGGTGTTGAGTGAAGGTCCAGTACCAGGTCAGGAGGACCGCATGAAACTGACGTTGCACCACATCAATCTAAGCACCGAAAAGGTTGAGGCGATGGACGCCTTTTATCGCGATGTGATGCAACTTGACCGCGCCGAAAGCGATCTACCGGCGTTGAAGAATGACGAAGATGTCTATACCGGCGATGTGGCCTTTCTGGAGGATGGGCATGTGCATTTGCATGTGGCGCGCAAGGATGTGGAGGCTGGGTTCCGCACCGGCCAGATCGTCAATCCTGTGAGCCACGGCCATATCGCCTATCGCTGCGATGATCTTGAGGCGTTCAAGGCGCATTTGGAGGCGCAGAACGTGGCCTATTCCGACTGGGGTGAAAGCGCTGTCAAAGGCTGGCACCAGATTTACTTTTACGACCCTGATGGCAATGTGATCGAGGTGCATCAGGTGGTGGATTGAGTGACTCTGTTTGGGATTCGAGTATTTTATGAACGGTGAAACGGTTTAGGCTAAAGCTTCTTTGAGTGCGTCTCGGATCAAATCCGCGTCTCCGATATGGTTGGCAAGGATCAGGATCAGGCGGGCATTGAGAGCAGCGCTCTCTTCAAAGGCGAGACCATCATGCGCCGCCAGAATGTCAGCATAGACATCATCAGCATTGGGCAAATTTGGCGTCAGGATAAGTTTGGTCATGGGGCATGTCCTTTGGCGCGGGAGAGCGCCTGTGCAATCTCGTTGGCCGTGGCGCAGGGCCAGCGCGCGGCGATATGTTGGTCAGGTCGGATGAGGTAGAGCGCCGAAGGCGCATTCCCCAGATAACGCTTGCGAATATCCTTAGTGATCTCGGGCGACAGGATTGTGACGCCGATATTGTCTGGTGCATTCGTGCCCAGAGCAAGCAAGGTGAATTGCCCGTCCAGTTGATCCAACAGGAACCCATGGCACAAGGCGGCATCCGGGCAGGGCGCACCGGGTCGGCTTTGGGTTGGACCGTCAGGTAGAGCATCGGGCGTGTTGAGCGGTGTGTCGTCATAGGTGGTAGGCAGCGAGAGCCGGCCGGAATTCACGAAAGGGCGGGCAAAAGAGTGGTGTTCCGCAAGGACGAGGACCGCATCGCGGAAGACGCAGCTAACCTCGGATTTGGGCGTGATGAACTCGGTGGAACGCGTCGAGTTGAGAATGTTCTCATCCGCGGCCTGGACGCGCTCGGTATCGTAGCTGTAGAGCAACGCCTCTGGCGCGGCACCGTTGACTACGGCAGCCAGTTTCCAGCCTAGATTGTCTGCGTCCTGAATGCCGGAATTGGCCCCGCGCGCGCCAAACGGCGAGACCTGATGCGCGGCATCGCCGGCAAAGAGGATACGGCCATGGCGGAACGCATCCATGCGGCGGCATTGGAAGGTGTAGATGGAGACCCATTCAAGCTCGAACGGAACGTCAGGGCCAAGCATCTGCGCGACGCGGACGCGCACGCGATCCGGGTCTTTCTCAACCTCGCGATCAATGTCCCAGCCCAGTTGCAGGTCGATCCGCCAGACACCATCGGGCTGTTTGTGCAAGAGTGCGGATTGACCAGGGTTGAAGGGTGGGTCGAACCAGAACCACCGCTCTGTCGGGAAATCCGCCTGCATGGTGACATCGGCGATGAGGAAGTTGTCCTCGAAGACACGGCCTTTAAAACCCAACCCCATGCGATTGCGGATATGCGAATTGGCGCCATCGCAGGCAATCAGCCAGTCAGTGGTTATGGAATAGAAACCGTCAGGTGTCTCAATCGTCAGCGCGACATGATCGGCATGTTGGATAGGCGTTGAAACCTGGTTCTCGCCCCGCAGATTGACCGGTGCGCCATCAGCCTGTAATGCGCGCAGCCGTTCAAGGAGCGTAATTTCCAGATAGTATTGCTGCAGGTTGATAAAGGCCGGGTTTTTGTGGCCATCTTCGGGTTGCAGGTTGAACTCATAGACTTTGCGGTCGCCGAAGAAAACCTTGCCGAGGTTCCATTGAACGCCTTTTTCGACCAGTGCTTCTCCCACGCCGAGCCGATCTGCGATCTCCAGCGTGCGCTTGGCAAAACATATGGCGCGAGAGCCGGTGGAGACGCGGGAATTGTCATCAAGAAGGAGGGTGGGAATGTTGCGCTGGGCCAAGTCGATGGCCAACGCCAGACCTACGGGTCCTGCTCCAACGACGGTCACCGGATGATGCACGGGACGTGCTGCGTCTTGATCCGGGTGGCGCTGGTAGGGGTATAGGTCCTGATTGAAGGGGAAGGTCATGACTAGGCCATCGGTTATCCCTGCAACGCCTCCCACATCTCTATATCACGCTGGGCGGTCCATATCCTTGGCGTGTCGATGCCGCGGGCCTCGTCATAGGCGCGGGCGACGTTGAAGGGCAGGCAGTGCTCGTAGATCGCGTAATCTGAGAACTTGGGATCACAGGCGGCGCGCACCGCATCCCATGCCTCTTTCAAAGATCCACCCCGAGCGGCCACACGCGCGGCAGGTGCGTAGGTGGAAGCGACAAAGTCACGGGTGCTTTCAATTGCGGCATCCACCATCTCACGCCCCATGAGCGCCCCGCCGCGGCCCGGTGCAATGGCGTCCACCTCAAAGGCTTTGACGGCATCCAGCGTGTCGCCCCAATCGGCAAAATGTCCGTCTCCGCAGTAGCAAGCCGAGTGGTATTCAACGATGTCGCCTGTGAACATCACATTTTCATCGGGTACATGAATAACGATATCGCCTGCCGTATGCGCCCGGCCCAGGTGCATCAGGTCGACGCGGCGGTTGCCCAGATAAACGCTCATCGCCTCGGAGAAGGTTGTCGTGGGCCAGGTGAGGCCGGGGATGCTTTCATGGCCTTCAAAGAGGCGGGGGAAGCGTTGGAACTCACTGTCCCAATCCTCCTGGCCGCGCTCGGCCACCATGGCGCGCGCGGCATCGGACATCAGGATCTGGCCTGCCCCGTAGGCTGATGCGCCCAGAACGCGCACGGCGTGGTAATGGGTGAGCACCAGATGTGTGATCGGCTTGTCGGTGACCTGCCGCACGCAATCAATCACCTTCTGCGCCAGTCGCGGCGTGGCCTGGGCCTCAATGATCATGACGCTGTCATCGCCGACAATCACACCGGAATTGGGATCCCCCTCGGCGGTGAAGGCATAAAGCCCCCGGCCAATTTCGGTGAAACTGATGGTCTTTTCGTTGAGATCACTTTGAGAGGCAAACGCCTTGGCCATGGGTCATCCTTTCCTTACTCGACAGTCATGCAAGGGTGTGATTCCTTATGCACATGATCGCGATACGTATTCCATATGTGATTGTCGCAGTGATCAGCCTTGCCACGCTCGTGACACTGATCCTGATGGGCCGTAACCTGACGTGCCCCTGCGGATGGGTGGATTTGTGGGGCTCGGTGAACACGTCGGAGGGCAGCCAGCAGGTGTTTGACTGGTACTGGCCCAGCCATTTGCTGCACGGATTCATCTTTTACGCCATCTTGTGGGCCGTGGCCCGGCGGGTTGAGATCGGCTGGCGGTTGGTCATTGCCACGCTGGTGGAATGCGCCTGGGAGATTGTTGAGAACACCAATGCGGTAATTGAGCGGTATCGTGAGGTGACGATCTCGCTCGATTACTATGGCGACAGCGTGCTCAACTCTGCGTCCGACATTGCGGCGATGCTGTTTGGGTTCTGGCTGGCGCGGCGCTTGCCGGTTTGGGCAAGCCTGGCGATTGTGGTTGGGTTTGAGCTTCTGACGCTGTGGATCATTCGCGACAACCTGACGCTCAATGTGATCATGTTGCTGTATCCGGTTGAGGCGATTGCAGACTGGCAAGCCGGCGGTTAAGGCCATGGGATCACCTCTTGCTCAATAGCCCCAAAGATCGACTGACCGCTTTCATCCTCCATCCAGATTTTGACCCGGTCGCCCGGTTGCAGAAACGGGGTCTGCGGCGTGCCGGTTTGAAGGGTTTCGACCATCCGCTGCTCAGCAATGCAGGAATAGCCCTTTCCCCCTTGCGCCACCGGCCTGCCCGGCCCGCCATCCGCATCGCGGTTGGACACGGTGCCAGAGCCAATGATTGTGCCGGCGCCCAAAGGTCGGGTTTTGGCGGCGTGGGCGATGAGAGTTCCGAAGTCAAAGGTCATGTCGATGCCTGCATCCGTTCGCCCAAAGGGCGCTCCGTTGAAGTCGACATTCAGGATGCCGTGCAGTTTGCCGCCGTCCCAGCCGCTCAGGCTGTCAGGTGTCACCGCAACAGGCGAACAGGCATTGCGCGGCTTTGACTGCAAAAAGCCAAAGCCCTTGGCCAACTCGTCCGGAATAAGGCTGCGCAGGGAAACATCGTTCAGCAGCAGGACAAGCTTAATCGTGCTCACAGCCTCCTCCGCCGTGATCCCCATCGGCACAGGCCCGGTGATTACGGCAATTTCCGCCTCAAAATCCAACCCCCAGGCGGGGTCTCCGACAATCGGATCATTGGGTCCCAGAAACGCATCCGAAACCCCCTGATACATCAACGGATCTGTCCAGAAGCTCTGTGGCATCTCTGCGCCACGCGCTTGCCGGACCAACGCCACGTGGTTCACATAGGCCGAGGCGTCCAAAAACTGATAGGCGCGTGGTAAGGGGGCTTGAAATTCAAATTCATCCAATTGCCGTGCATGGTTGGTTGTGACGGTTCCAAACCCGGTTTCCAGCGCCGCCTGCATTGTTTCGACGTTCACATCAGCGACTCCAGTAAGATCATTCGAAACTGCAACCAACCAGCCATCAGGATGCCAAGTGTTCCAGTCGGCAGGATCGATAGGTGGCGCGCGCCGTTTGTGAGCCGCACCGGTTTTAGTGCTTGGTGCCTTATTCAAAGGCATGCGAAGGGTGCCGAATTTCATATCGTCTGATCACCCCTATCTTTCACTGTTCCAGAAATACTCAAGATTCGTCACTTGCCCTCAGGCGAGCCGTCAAACTTCTTCTCTATATCGGCCCAACAGTCGATGTAGTCCTCCTGCAACGGGGCCTCCTTGGCTGCAAACTCTGTCAGGTGCTGCGGAAAGCGGGTCTCGAACATAAACGACATGGTGTTGTCCAGCTTATCAGGCCCCAGATTGGCATTCGATGCCTTCTCAAACGCCTCGCGGTCCGGGCCATGGGGGAGCATCATATTGTGCAGGCTCATGCCGCCGGGGACAAAGCCCTGCGGTTTGGCGTCATACTGGCCGTAGATATTGCCCATCAGTTCCGACATGATGTTCTTGTGATACCACGGCGGGCGGAAGGTGTGTTCCGCCACCATCCAACGTTCGCGGAAGAGCACAAAGTCGATATTGGAGGTGCCCTCAACACCCGAGGGCGCGGTGAGCACGGTAAAGATCGACGGGTCAGGATGATCAAAAAGCACTGCGCCGACAGGGCAATAGGTGGTCAGGTCGTATTTGCAGGACGCGTAATTGCCATGCCATGCCACGACATCCAAAGGCGAATGCCCGATCCGCGTCTCGTGAAATTGCCCACACCATTTGATAGTGACGGTCGAGGGCGTTTCGCGGTCTTCAAAGGCAGCCACAGGCGTTTTGAAATCGCGCCGGTTGGCCATGCAATTCGCACCGATCGGACCGCGACCGGGCAGGGCGAATTTCTGGCCATAGTTTTCGCAAACAAAGCCACGTGCAGGTCCTTTTAGAACCTCAACGCGGTAGAGCAGGCCGCGAGGCAGTATAGCGATCTCTTGTGGTGCGACATCAATAATCCCAAGTTCGGTGCAAAAGCGCAGATGGCCCGCTTGCGGGACCACCAGAAGCTCGCTGTCAGCGGAATAGAAATAGCTGTTTTCCATGGAGGCTGTGACAAGATAAACGTGGCTCGCCATGCCCACTTGAGTGTTCACATCGCCAGCCGTGGTCATGGTGCGCATGCCCGTCAGCCATGTCAGAGGCGCGTCCGAATGCGGGACAGGGTCCCAGCGGTATTGACCAAGCGAGGTCACATCTTCCACCACATGCGGAGCTGATTTCCAATAGGGCAGCTCAACGCGCGTGTAGCGATGCGAGTGTTTCACCGATGGTCTTATGCGATAGCACCAGGTGCGCTCATTCTGATGGCTTGGGGCTGTAAATGCTGTGCCAGAGAGTTGCTCGCCATAGAGCCCATAGGCGCATTTCTGCGGGCTGTTCTGCCCCTGGGGTAGCGCGCCGGGCAAAGCCTCGGTCTCAAAATCATTGCCGAAACCGGGCATATAGCCCTTATGCGGGCCTGTCAGGCTGGGCGCTTGCGTCAGTCCATGCGGATGTGCGGGACGGGTCATGGGCGGTCTCCTGTCGGAACGGGGTCAGGCCTGAGCGTTGCCTGCGCGACGGGCGCGCGACCCCTTTGGCATAGAATTTCGCGAAACATGCCAGACATGCAAGCCATGTTGTCAGATGCCCCACAGATCGCCTTCGGGCCGCTGGGTTTGGCGATGCTTTACAATCGCTATCAAACGCGGGACAGCTTGCGGCCATGAATACACATCTCAAGGGTCTCATCATCACCACACTGGGCGTGCTCTTTGTCGTCCCGGACTCGCTCTTTGTCCGTTTGATCGAGGCCGACCCTTTGGTGGTTGCGTTCTGGCGGGGTTTGACGGCGGGTGTGCTGATCCTGATTGGCGTGCTGGCATTTCAGGGTGTCGGCGCGATCAAAGCCTCGCTCAACACGGGCCGCGCCGGACTTGTCTACATCGTGCTGATGGGGTCTACGGCACCGGGTTTTGTGATGGCGGTCACGCAAACCAGTGTCGCGAATGTTGTGTTCATTTTCGCCTCGATGCCTGTCTTTTCATCGATCTTTGCCCGGGTGTTTCTGGGCGAACGCATCGGACGGCGCATGGTTCTGACCATGGTGGGGGTCTTTGTGGGCTTAGGCATTCTGGCCTATGGCAGCCACGAAAGCGAGATTGCGTCCTGGAAAGGTGATCTGTGGGCCGTTTTCGTCTCCGCCGCCTATGCAGCGGCTTTGACCGCGGTGCGACGGGTCAAGGATGTGTCGATGATCCCGGTGATCCCGATTTCCTATATCGGCGCAGCGCTGGTGGTGTTGCCGTTTGTGTCCCCGCTGGCACCGGTTGCGGAGCAGTGGGATCTGTTCCTGTACCATGGGCTGTTCATCGCCGTTGCGACCTGCTTTCTCACGCTGGGCCCACGCTACATCAGCTCGGTGGAAGTCTCATTGCTGATCTTGCTGGAATCGGTTTTAGCGCCGCTGCTCGTCTGGGCTGTGGTCGGCGAAGACCCAGGGCGCTGGGCGCTGGTCGGTGGCGCGGTGGTGATCGGTGTTCTTCTGATCTCTAACATGGTTTTGCTCAGGCGGCGCAAGGAGCGCGTCGCGTGACGCCACTTGGAGCAAAACAGCTCGTGCTGGAAACTGAACGCTTACGGCTGATCCCGTTCAGCCTTGATGATCTCGATATTGCGCGGGCTTTGCTTTGCGACAGAAACGTGATGAGGTATGTCGCCGACCCGATGTCGCCCGAGCAGGTGGCCGAGCAAATGCACAACTATATCAGACGTGGTGCAGAAGGGCGGATCGGTATCTGGTGTGTGGTCCGCAAGGACACGGGCCAGAAAATCGGTGATTGCGTGTTGCTGCCAGTTCCGATTGAAACGGAGGAATATGACTGGAACCTGCTGTCCGAACATGCCTACCCTGACGCGCACATCGAGGTGGGGTATCTTTTGATCCCAGAGGCGTGGGGGCAAGGGTATGCCACTGAAATCTGCGCGCGTCTGCTGCGATTTGCATTTGAGGAAACATCTTTGGACCAGGTTGTGGCAACGACAGACAGCGAAAACCACAAGTCACGCCATGTTCTGGGCAAATGCGGCCTCCGATTTAAGGGGCAAAGGCGGGCCTATGGGTATGACGATGTGGACTGGTTTGAAATCGAAAGAGGCGACTGGCGGCTTGACGCAGTTTAGGTGGCGTACTCCGCGCTGAGCTTTTCCAAACCCGCTTCCATGATGTCGAACATCTCGTCAATCTGCGCTTCTGTCATGATCAGCGGCGGCGAGAAGACGGCCATATTGCCGAAGGGGCGTAGGAGCAGCCCCATCTCTTCACAGGCCGCATCCAGTTTGTTGCCGAATTGCAGATGTGCGGCATAGGTTTCATCGGACAATTCCGGGCGACATTCCAAACAGCCCAGAAGGCCCATGCCACGGGCGTCCCCAACGATGTCGAACTTCTCACCGATGGCACGCAGACGCCCTTGGAAATATGGCGTGATGCGCTGCACGTGACCGAGGATGTCTTCGCGCTCCATGATCTCGATGTTCTTGAGCGCGGCGGCGCAGCCCACGGGATGACCGGAATAGGTGTAGCCGTTGTAGAACGTATCATTCTCGGAGCTGCCGCGCATCCGGTCCACGACGCTATCGGACAAAATACACGCTCCCAGCGGAATGTACCCCGAGGTCAGGCCCTTGGCGCAGGTGATGATGTCAGGCACGATGTCAAACACCGGCTCGGAGGCAAACCAATGCCCCATGCGGCCAAAGCCGGTAACGACCTCGTCCGAGATGTAGAGAATGTCATGCTTGTGGCACAGATCGAGCGTGCGTTTATGATAGCCCGGCGGTGGTACGATGATCCCGCCCGAGCACAGGATCGGCTCAGCGATGAAGGCGGCGATTTTATCTGCTCCGACCTCGGCGATGGCCGCTTCCATATCGGCCAATTTGGCATCGCACCAATCTTCAAGGCTCATACCTTTGGGGCGGCCATAAGGGTTGATGTCGGGCAGGAAGTGCACCAGGTCGTCGGCCTTGTCGAACTGTGTCTTAAAGCGTTCCTTCCCGGTCATGGTTGAGGCCAGATAGGTCGAGCCGTGATAGGCTTTTTCACGTGATAGGATGATCTTTTTCTCGGGCCGCCCAAGGCGATTGTTCATGAACTGAACCGCGCGCAGGGCTGTGTCTACCGCTGTCGAACCACCGGTTGTGAAATGCACAGTGTTGAGATCCCCCGGCGCCATTTCGGTCAGTTTGCGCGCCAAGACGGCGGCAGGCTCTGAAGTAAAGGACCATGGCGAGGCATAGGGCATTTGCATGGTCTGCTCAGCAATCGCCTTGGCCATTTCCTCGCGGCCATAGCCGATTTGTACGCACCACATACCACCCGGCCCGTCAATGTAGCGCTTGCCGGTACTGTCCCAGAGATAGATACCCTCGCCGGTGTTGACGCGCATGTATTCGTCTTTGCCAACGCCTTCGACCCCGGCCCACGGGTGCAGGTGGTGATCGCGGTCCCAGCGCGTCAGATCCTCTTCACTGGGTGAGTTTGACTTTGTTTTTTGGTTGAGCGTTGTGTTCGACATCGGTTCAATCGCCTTTTGTTTTCTCAACGGGCCCGCCCTGTTTCTCCCAGGTCGAGAACCCTTCTTTAAGATGTGCTGCCTCAAATCCCATTTCCTGAAGCGTGGCCACGGTCAGAGCTGAGCGCCAGCCGCTGGCGCAGTGAAACACGTATCTTTTGTCCTGCCCGAAGACCTCTTTGTAATAGGGGCTGTCGGGGTCGATCCAAAACTCCACCATACCACGCGGGGCATGAACACTGCCGGGGATGTATCCGGTTCTTTCGCGCTCGCGCACGTCACGGATGTCAACAATAACGGTGTTGGGATCGTCCACCAGCGCAATCAGGTCTGCGGTCTCAACCTCGTCAATCCGCGCCCGCGCATCGGCTACCATCTGCGCTGCGGTCTTTTTGAGTTTTGACATTGATCAGTCCCTTTTTGTCTTGGCAGGCTTTGCAGCATTCAGCGCCAAACCCGCCCTGAACTACGCCTTGTCCAGTGGAAAATGCTTGGGAAACAAAAGGCTCAGCGCATGCAGGCTGTCTTGATAACAAGTCTCACCATCGGTCTCGGATGGGTAGAGCATCAAACTGAGCCAATGACCATCTGAGATGGACTCGATCAACCGAGTCGCACGCGGCGCGCTCAGATCGATATATCCGCCCTCTTCGATGAGCCGGGCACAGATGTGCATAATCTCTTCAAACCGTTGATTGTCATACCGGTTGTGGATCTTGAGATAGTTTGGCCGGTACTTGGCCTGTCCCCAAAATGCGAACCAAACAGCCAGCTTTTTGTGGGTGCAGACCTTCTTGTCAAAATCTGCACGCAGGATCGCAGCGAGTTGCCGTGCAGGGTCTGAACCGGCCTCCTTCTGATATTTGGTCCACAGATCAAAATGCTCTTGCGCCAGATAGCCGAGCGTTGCGTCATAGAGCGCTTCTTTGCTGGCAAAGTGATAGTTCACCACGCCATGCGAAACCTTGGCCTTTTCCGTGACATGCCGCAACGTTGTATCGGAAAAGCCGCGCTTGGATATCGAGTCCATGGCCGCCATGATCAGTTGTTTGCGCCGCACGTCCCGCGGGGCCGTGCGCTTATTGGCGGTCTCATGGCGCGTTTTAACCGGCATCAGTCGGCCCGTTCAGCCAATTGCTGATCCAACAGGTCCCGCTTGTGCTGGCGGTACATGATAAGGGCTGCAATGGTTACGCAGATCGCCACGACGAGAATGATGATGGTGGCCAATGCATTAATGTCCGGGCGCAAGCCAAGTCGAATGCGCGAGAAAATGAGTATTGGAAGCGTGTTTGCCCCGGGGCCGGTGACAAAGCTTGCGATCACCAGATCATCAAGCGAAAGCGTGAAGGCCAACAGCCAGCCCGATACCAGCGCGGGGGTAAGGCGCGGGATGGTGATTGCCGTGAGAACCTTGAACGGTTTTGCGCCCAGGTCTGCGGCAGCTTCTTCAAGGTCCTGCCCCATACCGGTCAGGCGCGCTTGCACCGTGACCGCAACAAAGGCCATGGAGAAGGTTATATGCGCGATCGTGATGGTGGTGAATCCACGTTCTGCAGGCCAGCCGATCAATTCTTGCAGAGATATGAAAAACACCAGCAAGGACAGACCCGTTATGACTTCTGGCATCACCAGTGGCGCGACAAGCATCCCGCCGAAAAGCGTGCGTCCTTTGAATCGGCCAAACCGGACCATCGCAAGCGCTGCAAGTGTACCAAGCATGGTGGCGAAAGTCGCATTCACGAAAGCGATCTTGAGACTAAGCGCTACAGCGCTCCAGACTTCGGGGGACTCGAAAAACAGCACTTTGTACCAGCGCGTTGACCACCCGCCCCAAACCGGCACCAGCTTGGAGTGGTTGAAAGAGTAGATCACCAAAAGCAGGAGCGGGATGTAAAAGAAGGCTAGCCCGAGGCTCACCATGACCGTCAGAAAGCGAGAGCGTTTGTTGTACATCTCCTAACGCCCCTCGTTTTCTTTGCCTTGGTAGTGCTGGAAGACGGCGATAGGCACCACGAGAAGGAACAGAAGTACAATGGCGACTGCCGAGGCGACGGGCCAGTCGGTGTTGCGCGAAAACTCGTTAAAGAGCACGCGGCCAATCATTTGCACGTTGCCGCCTCCAAGAAGATCGGGAATGACATATTCGCCCGTGGCCGGGATGAACACCAGAAGTGAGCCCGCGATGATGCCCGGGATCGTCAGCGGCAAGGTTACTTTGAAAAAGGTGTTTGTCGGCTTTGATCCCAGATCGGCTGCCGCTTCATTCAGGCTGGTGTCGAGCTTTTCCATATTCGCGTAAAGCGGCAGGATCATGAACGGCATGTAGGTGTAGACAATGCCCACAAAGACCGCGAATTCGGTGTAAAGCATCCGGATCGGCTCATCGATCAGTCCGACCGAGATCAGCAGGTTGTTGATTGTGCCCTGATCCGCCAACAGGCCCATCCATGCGTAGACGCGCAGCAAGAACGACGTCCAGAAGGGCAGGATCACAAGAAACAGCAAAAGCGGCTTCATCACCGGACCGGATCGCACGATCCCATAGGCAATCGGATAGCCAAAGAGCAGGCAAATCAGTGTTGAGAGAACCGAGATCTTGAGTGAATTCAGATAGGTGTTGGAATACAGATTGTCGGTCAGGATGTAGGTGAAATTGTCAAAGACAATTCGGATGTTCACTACACCCGTATCCGTCCACTCAATCAGCTTGGTGAACGGGGGGCTTGCGATGGCCAGCTCTGCCAAACTGATCTTGGCAACAATGAAAAACGGAAAGAGAAAGAAGAAGAGCAGCCACACAAAAGGGATCAGTATGACGATCTTGCGCCAATTGTTCTGCGCGCGCTTGGCGAGAGATTGCAGAAAACCGATGTCTTGCTGAGAGGTCGCAGAGACCGGACTGTTCGTTAGATCGGTCATGAATTTAGCAACATCGCGCTGGATGGCTCCCAGCTTAGATAGACCGTGTCTTCCCAGGTGATGGATTGCTCATTACTCCGCGACCTGACCTGATTTGGAGCAGTCACATCGACAAGTTGGCCTGTTTTGAGCTTAACCTTATAGATTGAGGTCTCACCCAGATATCCGATCTCTTCAACTTCACCGCTGACCTGATTGGGACCCGCCTTTTTGGGTGCTGTTTTGCTCACATGAATTTTTTCAGGCCTTAGACCAACCCAGATTTGTTTGCCTTCAGTCACCGACTGACCGTGGTCGATGTAGATCTCGCCGAGGTCCGTATCGACGCGCACGTGGTCTGTGCCATCTTCGCTGACACGCCCAGCAAAGATGTTTGCCGATCCGATAAAGTCCGCGACAAACCGCGACTGCGGGAATTCGTAAATTTCGTTAGGTGTGCCAATCTGCATGAAGCGCCCAGCATCCATAACAGCCATGCGAGTGGCCAATGTCATGGCCTCTTCCTGATCATGGGTAACAACGATGAACGTCACGCCAACCTGTTCCTGAATATTGGCCAACTCAAACTGCGTTTGCTTGCGCAGTTTCTTGTCCAAAGCGGCGAGCGGTTCATCAAGCAAGAGCAGGCGCGGTTTTTTGACCAGCGCGCGGGCCAGCGCGACGCGCTGTCTTTGACCACCAGAAAGCTGTTGGGGTTTGCGTTTCTTGAAGTCCTGCAGCTCGACCAATTGCAGAATATCATCCACGCGGTCGGTGATTTCGCTTTTGGGAACGCGGTCTTGTTGCAGCCCAAACGCGATATTCTTTTCAACTGTCATATGCGGGAAAAGCGCATAGCTTTGGAACATCATGTTGGTGGGTCGTTCATAGGCTGAGACATTCGACATGTCTTCGCCCCCAATGTTGATCGACCCGGATTCAGGAAATTCGAACCCTGCAAGCATCCGAAGCAAAGTTGATTTGCCACAACCCGACCCGCCCAAAAGGCAAAAGAGTTCACCCTGATAGATGTCGAGATCAATGTTGTCGACAGCGGTAACTGAACCGAATTTCTTTGTCAGGCCACGTATTTGGACCAATGGAGTGTTGTTCTCATGGTCAAGCCACGGCGCATCGGTCACGGACAGTCCCCCAGTCAAAAATGCTCAATATTTTTGCGAGCGTGGGGTGGTGGCATAGTGCGTCACGCCACCACCTGTTTCAAAGAGCGATCAATTGCCCGCTTTGAAGTTGGTCCAGGTGCGCGTTTGCAGGCGCTCGACCTTCGGCGGAAGCACTTTTGTGGTGTACATCTTGGCAACCTGATCAGAGGTTGGGAAAGCCGCTGGGCTTGATGTCACTTCTTCATCCACTAGCTCTTTGCCGGTCTTGTTGGCCGTCGCATACCAGGTGAAGTTACTGTCCGCCGCGCCAACTTCAGGCCGCATCATGTAGTTAAGGAACAAGTGCGCGTCTTCTTTGTTTGCGGCATCCGCAGGGATCAACCATCCGTCAATCCAGAGCTGCGCTGCGCCTTGGCCTTCGGGCAGGAAGAAATCAAGAACGACGCCTGTATCGGCTTCGGCTGCGCCGGACATCGCCAAAAGCCCATCAGGCCCCCAAGTTGTGGATATGCAGAACTCTTTCTGTGGCATCCGCTGATACGCATAGTTATCGAACGTTTTGATATGCGGACGGATCTGCGCCAGCATTTCCCCAACCGCCTCATAGTCTTCAGAATTGGTCGAGTTCGGGTCGAGCCCAAGATAAGCAAGTGCCATTGGAATGATGTCACCCGGAGAATCCAGGAATGACACACCACAGGAGGCAACTTTCTCCAGGTGCTCAGGGTTGAAGATCAGATCCATGGAGCCGATTGGGGCGTCAGGATAGGTCGCTTTCACCAGCTCTTCATTATAGGTCACACCATGTGTGCCCCACATATACGGAATGAAGTGCTTGTTGCCTGGGTCCCATTCACTGTCGAGCTGCGCCATAAGGGCCGGGTCGATATGTTTGATGTTATCCAGCTTTGACATATCAAGCGGAGCAATGATGCCCGCCTTGATCAGGCGCGCTGTGTCGCTACCGGCGTGGCTGACGACATCATAACCGCTATTGCCCGCAAGCAGTTTCGCGTCGATCGACTCAGCGGAATCATAGGTGTCGTAAATGACCTTGATCCCGTATTCCTTTTCGAAGTTGGCGATCGTGTCTTCTGCGATGTATTCACCCCAGTTTGTGACCTTCAGCACACGATCTTCAGCAACAGCCGATCCGGCCATCAAAACGCCAACTGCAACCGTGCAGGTTAGCCTCTTCAGATTTTTTGTAAGTGACATATTCCGGAAATCCTCTCCCTAGTACGACGTTCAATTTTTGATGAGTGCATGGCGCCGTTTGTGCGGCGCAGTCCCTCGCTGAGTGATTGACTAGTTGAACGTTCGAAAAAACGTTATTCGGTGCAAATCAAACGAGTCAAGCTGTACGGTCGACAGATTTGATCAAATCTGACGACCCTTTCAGAGTATGATCAATTCATGACCACACGCGCGGGGGGATTTTCTTGACACAAGAAATGGATTTCCGAGATTTAGAACTGATGCTGAAGAGAGTATCGAGAAACGTGTAACAACGAGAAAGTGCATCACCTTACGCGGTGCTTTTCTTGTTTGCCGGGATATCCCGAACAAATTTGGAAAGTGACACAAATGATCCATATGCTTTGCCGTTTCGATCTCAAGCCGGGCGCGTCAATGGAGACGGTGCGTAGTTATTATGCTCAGTTTTTCAAAGACATGAAGTCAATGGGATATGCAGAGGCAACCGGAGAAATTGGCGCCCGAATTGACGACACACCGATGTCCACCGAAGCAACGGAAGCACAACGGTTCTACGTTGTGATGACATTCCGGGATCGGGCGCAGCTTGATGGGTCATATGCGTATTTCACTGGCGGACACCTTACTCCGGACCAGCTTGCCGCACATAACGGGATCCGGCGCTGGATCACCAATGAGGTGTTCACCTGTTGGGACGATCAGGTTTAGCCACCCCAAAATTTCTTTCCAAAAAAACTGTGTCTAGCTCCGCTGTCCTTGGTTGTGTAGTCTCTTTTTGACTGACTGTTCAGTCAGATTCGGAATCAGAATTGGCTTTGTGAAGGTTTTGAGGAGCACTTTCATATGACGATGGAACCCAATCACAGAATCCTTTTCGAGCCGCTCAAGATCGGCCCCAAGACGACCAAGAACCGGTTTTATCAGGTGCCGCATTGCAATGGGATGGGGCATCGCTGGCCTCGGACCATGGCAGAAATGCGAGGGGTCAAGGCTGAAGGGGGCTGGGGTGTGGTATGCACCGAAGAGTGCTCGATCCACCCGACAAGCGATCTGACTCCGGCCACCCTGATGCGGCTCTGGGATGACAGCGATTTGCCGGTTCATCGTCTGATGGTCGATAAGGTGCATGAGCATAGTGCGCTTGCAGGCATCCAATTGGTTCATAACGGCCAATCGGTCAGCAACTACCTGTCGCGCATGCCGTCCATCGCCCCGTCGCCAGCGCCGAATGAGACATCAAACTCGACGCAGGCGCGGGGGATGGACAAAGACGACATCAAAACCCTGCGCCGATGGTTTCGCGAAGCCGCGTTGAGGTCGCGTGAGGCAGGGTACGATATCGTCTACGTCTACGCCGCACACGGCATCATGACGCTGCTTTATCAATTTCTGCTCAAGCGCTTCAATCATCGCACAGATGAGTATGGCGGCAGCTTAGAGAACCGTGTGCGGCTGGTGCGTGAGGTGCTGGAGGACACCAAGGATGCAGTCGGGCATGACTGCGCCGTGGCGTTCCGCTTTGCTGTGGATGAATTGATGGGTGAGGATGGCATGCACAGCGCAGAGGCCGAGGATATTGTCGGTTCTCTCGCTGAGTTGCCGGACCTGTGGGATGTGAATGTGGCGGATTGGGGCAATGACTCGCTCCCGTCGCGGTTTGGCAACGAAGGATCGCAGGAAGACTATGTGCGCTTCGTCAAGAACCTGACCACCAAGCCGGTGGTGGGTGTGGGGCGGTTCACTTCGCCCGATACGATGGTGTCACAGATCAAACGTGGCGTGCTTGATCTTGTTGGGGCCGCGCGTCCCTCGATAGCTGACCCGTTCCTGCCCACCAAGATTGAAGAAGGTCGATCGCACGAAATCCGCGAATGTATCGGCTGCAACATGTGCACCACGGGCGACTATGTGGCCTACCCGATGCGCTGTACGCAGAACCCGACGATGGGTGAGGAATGGCGCAAGGGGTGGCATCCTGAACGTATTCCAGCGGCGACTTCTGAGAATACTGTGCTGGTGGTCGGAGGTGGGCCTGCCGGACTGGAGGCTGCGCTGGCGCTGTCCAATCGCGGATATCCTGTCACTCTGGCGGAAGCCGGGGAAAAACTTGGCGGTCGGGTTATCCGCGAAACAGCGCTTGCCCCGCTGCGGCAATGGAACCGCGTGGCAGACTACCGCGTGAACCTGCTGTCAACCCGCGCTAATGTCAGCACCTTCACGCAAAGCGCAATGACCGCGCAGTCCGTTATGGAACTGGGACATGCCCATGTGGCGATTGCCACGGGGTCGCACTGGCGCACCGATTTTGTGGGCATCCACCACCGGTTTGCGCCCGAACAGCTTCACAGCCCGATGATCGTTACGCCAGAAACCATTATGGCCGGTAAAACACCAATCGGTCCGGTGCTCATCTTTGACGACGATCACTACTACCTCGGCAGTGCTCTGGCCGAACAACTGGCCGGAAACGGTGTCGATGTAGTGCTCGTCACACCAGCGGCAGAAGTAGCGGGCTGGACGCATTTCACGCTTGAGTATGAACATATTCAGGTGCGGCTGCGCGAGCTTGGGGTTGAGATCATCTGTAACCATGGGATCGCGGCTGTGGGCGATGGCTTTGTTGATCTGGCTTGCGTCTTCACCGAGAAAACCCAGCGCAAGGATGTGGCCACCGTTGTCCCCGTCACGTCGCGGATCAGCGATGACAGTCTGTATCATGATCTTTTGGCACAAAAAGATGCGTGGTCGGATCATGGCATCAAGTCGGTCAATCGCATTGGCGATTGCTATGCGCCTGGAACTATCGCAATGGCGGTGTATGGAGGGCATGAATTCGCCCGAACGCTGGAAGCGCCTGTTGATCCGGCTTCGCTGTTCCGTCGTGAAAATGACTTTGAAGCCCACAAGCGATGGCCCGAGTTTCCGTCATGAGCGCGCGCGCTAAATCCGACACTTGGTATAAATCCTCGTGCCATATAAAGACCTCGCTTTGGGGCAAGACCGCAGATGACCTGCCTGAACTTGAGCCTTTGACATCTGATGTGTCTGCGGACGTCGCTGTCATTGGCGCTGGATTTTGTGGTTTGTCCTCGGCCCTGCATCTCGCCGAACAGGGCGTCGATGTCGCCATTGTAGAAGCACATGAGCCAGGATGGGGTGCCTCGGGTCGAAATGGCGGACAAGTCATACCGGGTTTGAAAATTTTGCCCGATGAAATGGTCGCGCGTTATGGCAAGGAACGCGGAGAGCGGATTGCCGAGACTGCGGGAGGCGCGCCTCAGGTTGTTTATGACCTTATCGAGAAATACGGCATTGAGTGTGATCTGCGACGCACGGGCTGGATTCAATTGGCCAAAGGGCCAGCAGGTCGCGTGACCACGGATGCGCATGTGGCCCAATGGGGGTCCCGGGGTGTAGCGACCCGCACGCTTGATCGGGGTGAGATCGAGACCAAAGTGGGGACCTCGGCCTATGCCTCGGCCTTGATGGATGAGCGTGGCGGCAACCTGCATCCTTTGAAGTATGCCAGGGGGCTTGCAAAGGCGTGTCTGTCACTAGGCGTGCGCATTTTTCCGCAATCCCCTGCCGTCTCGGTGGAACATGACGGGGCGCATTGGGTTGTGAAAACCGAGCAAGGTCAGGTCAATGCACAGACAGTGATTGTCTGCACCAACGGCTATACAGGGTCGATGTTGCCGGGGCTGTCAGACTCGATCGTGCCGGTTCTGACGGGTGTTCTGGCCACCGATTCGTTGAGCCACAACCTGAAGAATAAAATTTTGCCGGACCGTCAGGGGGCTGCAGATACGCGGCGGCTCTTGTCGTGGTTCGGCATCGACAGCCAGGACCGCTTGATCTTTGGCAGCCGCATCAATTCGCAACAAGAACTGATTGACGAGGCAAATTTCGGCTTTGGCTTTCGCCGCATGCGAGAGATTTTTCCCGAAGTTGATGTCAGCCGCGTCAACCACCTTTGGACGGGGCGCGTCGCGCTGACGCTGGATCATGCGCCGCACATTCACAAGCTGGGCGACGGCCTTTACAGTGGTCTTGGATTCAACGGGCGCGGCGTTGCCATGGCCAGTATGTTTGGCAAGGTGCTTGCGGCGCATTGTCTGGGCAAGGCTGGTGACGATTTTCTACCCCTGACCCTGATGCCGAAAGTGCCGTTCAGCCGATTTCGAGGTCAGGGTCTGGCCGTGGCTTTGACGTGGAAACGCCTGATGGATGCGGTACGACCCTAGAGCGATCTATGCTGTGCCAGAATGAATGGATTGAGAAGGACCTGAACCATGAGAGATATCCAGATCCCCAATGACTGGGACCGCAAGGGCCTGCCTGGATGGTGCTACCATAGCGCCGAATTGCTGGAGCTTGAAAAGGAAGAGCTGTTCAAGACACATTGGCAAATTGCCTGCCACGTGTCGGACATCCCCAACGCGGGTGATTTCCAAACCTTCGACGTCTGTGGCGAGCGCGCGATCATCCTTCGTGACACTGAAGGCAACGTGCGCGCCTTTCACAATGTCTGTCGTCATCGCGGCTCTCGTCTTGTGGCCGAGGACAGCGGGAACTGCCCAAACGCGATGATCTGTCCGTTTCATGGCTGGGTCTACAATCTTGATGGAACGTTGCGGGGTGCGGCACGGCCGGAGTCTTATCCGCCACTCGACAAGAATGAGTTTGGCCTGCGCGTCCTGGACATGGAGGTATGGAACGGGTTCATTTTTATCCGTTTCAAAAGCGGTCCCCAGCCATCAGTGGCCGAGCTGTTGCAACCTTTCGCCGAAGAGGCGGCGGGATATCAAATGACGGATCATGTGCCCACAGATGGCATCTGGACCGAAGAGACCCCGGTCAACTGGAAATCCGTCCGGGACGTCGACAACGAGGGCTATCACGTGGCCATGGCGCATCCGGCACTTCAGGATCTCTATGGCACAACCTATTACGATGAGCCTTATGTCGACGGGATCAGCAGGACCGAAGGCGTTTACACCCCTTCGAAGGGGCGGCGTTGGGCTGTGCGCAACTACAAGAAGCTATCAAAACCTCAAGCTTTCTTGCCTGAAGATTTGCACCGCAAATGGCTTTACTACGGTATCTTCCCCAATGCGGTCATTGCCGCGACGCCGGAGACCGTTTTGTTTTATCAGGAGTTTCCAACCTCGGTGAACTCTTCGGTCATTCGGTCTGCCACCTACCGGCACGTAAACGAAGACCGCCAGCAACGGGCGGCGCGCTATCTTGCAAGCCGCATCGACCGCGAAACCGTGGACGAAGACATCCAGCTCACAATCTGGTCCAACGAGTCCATGGCGTCGGAGTTCTTTGAGGGATTTTTCCTGTCTGATCTGGAATATGGCGTGCGCACACATCACGACCATCTGCGTGCGGTGCTTCCCATTTACAATATCCAAGAGGCACCCGCCGAGGATCAGGTTCGAAAGGTCAATGCATCCATGGCGACCCAAAGCACCTCATGACATCCGAAGACTCTGATCCAGCGCAACTGCAGCAGCAAAAAAACCTGCTTGAGTCACCCATTGGTCAACGCGGGTCTGGCGCGGCGCGCTATGGGGCTGCGATGTTTTTCTATCAGGAAAAAATGATGTCGGCCGAGTTGCTCGAAATTTACCGAAGATGCTGCAAGTTCGATCATGAAAACCCCGTTGATCTGGCCGCGTTTGAAGGTATCCCAAACGCGTTGCTGTTGGATCAATAGGCTGCGGTCATGACTGGATTGCCAACAGAAACGGATGTGATTGTTGTCGGCGCGGGTGTGGCGGGTCTTTCGGCGGCAAGTGCGCTGCGCGCGCGCGGGGTTGAGGTCGTCGTTCTGGAAGCCGCAGACCATACAGGCGGACGCTGTGTCACTGATGTAACTGCGGTCTCGCAGCCATTCGACAAAGGCGCGTCCTGGCTGCATTCCGCACAGATCAACCCGCTGGCGCGCATTGGGGAACGGATGGACGTGAAGTTCCACAAATCCCCCTGGGTCTGGCAATGGGTCCATGCAGGGGGACGTGCGCTCAACCACGCCGAAGTCGAAGACTACAACACCTATCAAGACACAATGTGGGACGTCATCAATCAAGCGGGGGCAACGCAGAAAGATTGCGCCGTCGCTTCCGTGCTTCCCGATAGTCCGTGGCGCGAAACAGCCAAGCACTTTGTGGAGCAGATGCAGGGTGGTGATGCTGATGCGGTCTCAATTCACGATGTCGCGCAATACAGTGATGCCGAGGGAGATTGGTTGGTTGCCGGTGGATTGGGCGCTTTTGTGCAAAGCCTGTTTGCTGATGTGCCGGTGCATTTGGCCTGCCCGGTCAGCAAGATCGACACATCCGGTCCTGGCGTCAAAGCTGTCACTCCTAAAGGCACGGTATCGGCCAGAGGGCTTGTGCTGACAGTCTCCACAGGTGTTTTGGCGGCAGAGACCATTTCGTTTACCCCAGCTTTGCCTGTGAGCAAGCTGCAAGCTGTCGAAAACCTGCCCATGGGGTTGTTAAACAAAATCGCGCTGGATTTTGATCCAAGCTGGACGAAAGCGCATCAAGGTCAGATTGCCGACTATCACACCAGTGGTGACGCATATTGCACCACAATTTTTGGGTTTTATGACACCAGCGTCGCCGTTAGTTTCGTCGCAGGACGATTTGCGGATCAGTTGGAAGAGGAGGGATCGGGGGCTGCCACTGAATTTTGCCTGCAAGGCCTCTCAGCCGTTTTTGGCAACGATGTTCGAAAACACATTCGCAAAACAGCTGAGACCGCGTGGCGAAGTAACCCGCTAACTCTGGGATCCTATAGCTATGCTAGCCCCGGAGGTGCGAAGGCGCGCAGGGTGTTAGCGGAGCCCGTGGATAACAAACTGTTCTTTGCGGGCGAAGCAACAGCCTCGGACGCCTACGCCACCGTGCACGGCGCCTTCAAAAGCGGTCAAAGAGCTGCGCGTGAGGTTTTAGTCCAGCGAGACGAGCTTGAACTTTAGCGTGCCCTTTGGAGCGCGACGCGAGATTTGTCTAGGACAGTGGTGAGCCGTGCAGGATTCGAACCTGCGACCCACTGATTAAAAGTCAGTTGCTCTACCAACTGAGCTAACGGCCCACTAGGCGGCCTATCTAGAAAGCAGGGGGCAGGCGGTCAACCCCTTATCGTGTTGATTTTTCTGCTGTGGCTGGATTCGTCGCACCATGGGCTTTATATGCCCGGATATGAGCACTGCAACGCACTCTGAATTGCCCTTTATGAAAATGCATGGGCTTGGCAATGATTTTGTCGTTGTGGACGCGCGTGCGCGTGAAGTGCAGATCACCGAAAGCCTGGCACGTGCAATCGGAAATCGTCGGACGGGCATAGGGTTTGACCAATTGGCTGTGATCGAACGAGGCTCGGGGGATGCGCATCTGCGGTTCTGGAACGCGGATGGATCGATGTCCGCCGCCTGTGGCAATGCCACGCGCTGTATCGCGCGGTTCCTGATGGACGAGAGCGGGCAGGATCACCTCCACCTTACGACCCAGAGGGGGGATCTTTATGCCGTGGATGCCGGTGCTGGGCTGACATCTGTCAACATGGGTGCGCCGATGCTGGATTGGCAGGACGTTCCTTTGACTGAGTCTATGGACACGCTCGAACTTCCTATAGAAGGGGCGCCAACAGCCACTGGCATGGGCAATCCCCATTGTTCCTTTTTTGTCGATGATGCTGACGCCGTGCCGCTCGAAACATTTGGTCCACGGTATGAGCATCATCCGCTATTTCCAGAGCGCACCAATGTTCAGGTCGTCAGTATAGTCGCGCCAAACCATCTGCGCATGCGGGTGTGGGAGCGCGGCGTCGGGGTGACACTTGCCTCAGGTTCCTCGTCCTGTGCTGTCGCTGTGGCTGCTGCACGCCGGGGTTTGACAGGGCGTGACGTGAAGATCGACCTTGATGGCGGGCAGATGCAGCTTGCGTGGCGGGATGATGGTGTTTGGATGACTGGCGAAACGACGCATGTTTGTGATGGTGTGATCACGCAGGACTTCATTGAGGTGGCGCAATGACTGCACCGAAATTTACGACGCTGGGTTGTCGCCTAAACGCATATGAAACCGAGGCAATGAAGGAGCTGGCTGGGCAGGCAGAGTTGGCAAATGCCGTGGTGGTGAACACTTGCGCTGTGACGGCTGAGGCCGTGCGCAAGGCCCGACAGGAAATTCGCAAGCTTCGTCGTGAAAACCCCGACGCGCGGCTCATCGTGACAGGGTGCGCCGCGCAAACGGAACCTGGTACCTTCTCGGCCATGGCCGAGGTGGATGCTGTGATCGGCAATACCGAAAAAATGACAGCCGAAACTTGGACGGGTCTTGCGGCTGAATTTTTGGGCGAGACCGAAACCGTCCAGGTGGATGACATTATGTCAGTTACCGAAACAGCAGGGCATCTTATCGACGGCTTCGGCACCCGAAGCCGCGCTTATGTGCAGGTGCAAAACGGCTGCGATCATCGCTGTACGTTTTGCATAATCCCTTATGGACGTGGCAATTCTCGAAGCGTACCGGCCGGCGTCGTGGTGGATCAGATCAAGCGCCTCTTGGATCGCGGGTATAACGAAGTGGTCCTGACCGGCGTGGACCTCACCAGCTGGGGGGCGGACCTTCCAATGACGCCCAAACTGGGCGATCTTGTCATGCGCATCCTCAAGCTGGTGCCAGATCTGCCGCGCTTGCGGATTTCCAGCATCGATTCTATTGAAGTGGATGAAAACCTGATGCAGGCCATCGCGACTGAGCCGCGCCTGATGCCGCATTTGCACCTCAGCCTGCAACATGGGGATGATCTTATCCTCAAACGAATGAAGCGTCGCCACTTGCGCGACGATGCCATTCGCTTTGCCGAAGACGCACGGCGGTTGCGTCCGGATATGACCTTTGGCGCGGACATCATCGCTGGATTTCCGACCGAGACGGAAGAGGCGTTTGAAAACTCGCTTAAGCTGGTGGAAGACTGTCATCTGACCTGGCTGCATGTCTTTCCTTATTCGCCGCGTCCGGGAACTCCGGCCGCGCGGATGCCTCAGGTGGATGGGCGCGCGATCAAATCCCGCGCAGCGCAATTGCGCAAGGCCGGAGACGCCCGGGTCGCGCAACATCTGACCAAGCAGTTGGGGCGTACGCATCGGGTCCTGCTGGAAAACCCGCGCATGGGCCGCACAGAACAGTTCACCGAGGTGATTTTTGGCACAGACCAGCCTGAAGGTCAGATTGTGACGGCAAAAATTGCCGGACATTCTGATCGACAGCTTGTTGCGTGACCCTTTGGATTTGCCGGTCTTTTGGTCGTTCCGACGATGTCCCTACGCCATGCGGGCGCGGCTGGCGCTACAAGTGTCCAACCAGCGTGTCGACCTGCGAGAGATCGTACTCCGGGACAAACCTCTGGCGTTTCTGAAAACATCACCGTCCGCCACCGTGCCCTGCCTTGATACAGGTTCCCAGGTGATTGACGAGAGTCTGGACATCATGCGCTGGGCGTTGGCACACGACGACCCGCAATCCTGGCTTGATATGCCAGAGACTGGGTACCAGTTAATCCAGCAGAGCGATGGCCCGTTTAAATCTGCTCTGGACCGGTATAAATACGCGACACGATTTCCAGAACATGATGCACTGGCCGAACGTGACCGTGCCAGTGCCTTTGTGCAAGATCTTGAAACCAATCTGGCTGGCTCGCAGGCCTTGTTTGGCCGTGACAAGACACTGGCGGATATGGCGATTCTGCCGTTCATACGCCAGTTTGCGCATGTGGATCTAGAATGGTTTCAAGCCCAGTCTTGGCCAAACGTTATTGCCTGGCTTGAGGAATTCAAAACTTCCGAGCTGTTTGGCGCGATTATGAAGAAGTACCCAATTTGGACGCCACAAGCTGATCTGGTTTCTTTTCCTTGAGTGTTTCGATTTTGACGCGAGACCTCAAATAAAACCAAAACACCTTGGTTTGTTGGAGACGGTGCCAAAAGCTGGCCCCATCTCATGTGATTTTTGGCCCTATGTAAGCGTTCGACAGTCCGAAAACATGCCCGTAAGGAGCCGGTCATGCATCCAAACCTCGCATTCCGCCAAACGCCAGAGGCGCGTAATATCGATTTTGCGCGCGAACAGGGATTTGGCATCCTGGCCGTAGGCACAGACGCCGCGCCGCTGATGAGCCACATACCGTTTTTGCTGTCAGACGACGGCAACATGGCCGAATTTCACCTGGTAAGATCAAATCCAATCGTGCGCCGGATGTCAGAGCCGTTGCAGGCACGGTTGGCGGTAAGTGGTCCGCATTCGTGTGTGTCTCCGGATTGGTACGAGGTTGATGATCAGGTGCCGACGTGGAACTACATTGCCGTTCACTTGGTTGGAGAAATTGAGCGGCGGCCGCAGGATGAGATGCATAACCTCTTAGACCGACAATCTGCGCATTTCGAAGATCAACTCTTGCCAAAGCCACCTTGGATGACGGCAAAAATGACACCTGAGGTGCTCGGCAGGATGATGCGTCAGATCGTGCCCTGTCGGATGCGCGTTGATGAAATCCACGGCACGTGGAAGCTTAACCAAAACAAACCTGATGAGGTGCGTCTGCGTGCTGCCGACCAAGTGCAAAGCGCTGACATGGGGGTACAGGCAGACATGCTCGCGCGGCAGATGCGCGATCTGCCCTAGACATTGACCGCAGCCGACCGCAGCTTGCTCAAAACGGAGGACCGACACCATGCAACTTATTTCTGCCAAACCTTCGCCCTTTGGACGCAAGGTCAAAGTCATGCTCATCGAAACTGGCCAGGATGATGAGGTGGAACGCGTTGAGGTCATGACCACGCCGGTTGCAACTGATCCGGCAATTGCAGCGGCCAATCCGGTGGGTAAAATCCCTGCGCTGGTGCGCGAAGACGGGGCAACGCTCTACGACAGTCGGGTGATTTGCCGTTTTCTTGATGCCCGGGCGGGTGCCGGGCTTTATCCTGAGGCACGGATTTGGGACACACTCACGCTAGAGGCGACGGCGGACGGGATCATGGACGCGGCAATTCTCATGGTCTACGAACATCGCGTCAGGCCAGAAAACCTGGTGTTCGAGGATTGGATCGAGGCGCAATGGTCCAAAGTGGTCAGAAGTGTTAAGGCCGTCAATGACCGCTGGATGAGCCACCTGAACGGTCCGCTGGACGCCAGCCATATCGCAATCGGCTGTGCGCTGGCGTATCTTGATTTTCGTCAGCCATCGCGCGATTGGCGAAGTGGGAATGATGCATTGGCGGCGTGGTTCACCACATTCGCCGAGTGCGACAGCATGAAAAAAACGGCCCCTGAATAGGGGCCGCTTTGCTAACACTTGGAGCTAACTCAGAAGCTGTAGCTGATCCCGATGTTGACCGCATGGGTCAAGAGCTCTGTGTTGAGTTCACCGGGCGCTTGTCCAACGAGCACGGGATCAAGGGTGATTTCATTGTCGGACCAAGTGAACTGATATTCACTAAATATCGCCCAGCGGTCATTGAAATCATATTTGATGCCCGCGATACCGCGAACAGCTGGACCGGTGAACTCAAATCCGAACGTGCGGTTTGCCGGGCCCGCAACAATAGCGTCGACATGTGGCACGGCGATGCCGATCCCGCCCCCAACATAGGGTGTAAAGCGACCGTTATTAAATGCACCAGGCCAGCGCTTCATTATGTTTGCGGTGAAAATGTTGTGTCCGTCCGACAACTCGAAACGACCCAATCCAATGGCCGCAGCCTGAAAGGCCGGTGCAATGGCCTTGGTGTGCGTGCCCTCAATGCCAAAGCCTATATTGTTGTCGTTCCACCACATCACGCGACCACCGTAGTAGAGCGGGGGCTCAAACGGATTGCCTTCCCAGTCTATGTTGGCGTTGAACGCACCGCCGCCAGGCAATGTACCGCTTGCTGAACTATCAGTTACGCTTTGAGTGCCCAAGTAGAAACTCAGTTCAAATTCCGCTGCCGCAGGCGAAGCCAGCGCCATCAGCGCGACCAAAGCTGCATTAATAGTTCTCAGCATGTGATTTGCCTTCGATATGTATGGATTTGTCCAAGCCTCCTTACACCTCAGCATATGACCCGGCAAGCGCGACACATGCGCACCCTGATCAATTCTGCTTCATTGTGTACTGGACGCCTCAATCGTGGGCCGTTAAACACCCTCTCGATCCCGCCAAGGAGTCGTCCTTTGGCGGGTAAATAGGTTTCGCCGGTTCCGGCTCAGAAATATGGAGGATCGTCGTGTCCCACGCAGAAGACCACGAAGGCACGCGTAGAGACTTTCTCTACTATGCCACCGCAGGAACAGGGGCCGTTGCGGCCGGTGCCGCGGTTTGGCCCCTTGTTCACCAGATGAACCCATCCGCGGATGTGCAGGCTCTGAGCTCGATCCGGGTTGATATCTCAGGCATTGAAGAAGGCACGCAATTGACCGTGAAGTGGTTGGGAAAACCAGTGTTCATTCGTCGCCGTACGCCTGAAGAAATCGAGGATGCACGCGCCGTAGATCTGGCAACATTGCCAGACAATGACGCCCGCAGCTTTCAAGCCCAAGGTGCGGATGGCGCGGACGAAAATCGTTCCATGGACGAAGCGGGCGAATGGCTTGTGATGATGGGTGTGTGCACACATCTGGGGTGTGTTCCACTCGGCAACGCTGGTGAGTTTTCACTGGACGGTGTCGGCGGCTGGTTTTGCCCTTGCCACGGATCGCACTACGATACGTCAGGACGGATCCGAAAAGGCCCTGCACCAGAGAACCTTCCGGTGCCACAGGCCGAATTCGTCGATGAAACAACCGTAAAACTGGGATAAGGAATAACGACCATGGGTGGAATTCCTCACGACCATTACGAACCGAAGGCAGGCTGGGAAAAAGGTCTGGCCAAGCGGTTGCCGATTGTCGGCCTGCTTTACGACACGCTGATGATCCCGACGCCGAAGAACCTCAACTGGATGTGGATCTGGGGCATCGTTCTGACCTTCTGTCTGGCGCTGCAAATCATCACAGGTATCGTTCTGGTGATGCACTACACGCCACACGTTGATCATGCTTTCGCGTCGATTGAGCACATCATGCGCAACGTGAACGGCGGGCATATGCTGCGCTATCTGCACATGAACGGCGCATCGCTCTTCTTCTTTGCCGTTTATATCCATATTTTCCGCGGTCTCTACTACGGGTCTTATAAAGCCCCACGTGAGATTACATGGATCATCGGTATGCTAATCTATCTGATGATGATGGGCACAGCCTTCATGGGCTATGTGCTACCATGGGGGCAAATGTCCTTCTGGGGTGCGACTGTGATCACCGGTCTGTTTGGTGCGATCCCGTTCGTTGGCGAGCCGATCCAAACATGGTTGCTGGGTGGACCTGCGGTGGATAACGCCACGCTGAACCGCTTCTTCTCGCTGCACTATCTACTGCCTTTCGTGATTGCTGCTCTGGTGGCGCTTCACATCTGGGCCTTCCACACAACGGGTAACAACAACCCAACAGGGGTTGAAGTGCGCCGTGGCTCGAAAGCAGAAGCCGAGAAAGACACAGTGCCGTTTTGGCCCTACTTCGTGATCAAGGACCTTTTCGCATTAGCCGTGATCCTTGCGGTGTTCTTTGCGATTGTCGGCTTTATGCCCAACTATCTGGGACACCCCGACAACTACATCGAAGCCAACGCTCTGGCGACGCCTGCGCATATCGTTCCTGAATGGTACTTCCTGCCGTTCTACGCCATTTTGCGGGCCTTCACCTCAGAAGTGTGGATCGTGCAACTGGCATCATTCGTGACCGGTGGCATCATCGACGCCAAGTTCTTTGGCGTGCTCGCGATGTTTGGTGCGATTGCGGTTATGGCGCTGGCACCTTGGTTGGACACGTCCATGGTCCGCTCAGGCCGGTACCGCCCCATGTTCAAGTGGTGGTTCTGGCTTCTGGTCATCGACTTTATCGTGCTTATGTGGTTGGGCGCACGTCCCGCAGAGGAGCCTTATGCGACCTACTCATTGATCGCGTCGGCCTACTGGTTCGCGTATTTCCTCGTGATCCTTCCGCTTCTGGGCGTGATCGAGAAACCATTGGCGCAACCGGACACGATCGAAGATGACTTCAACGCCCATTACGGCAAATCTGCCGAGCCGGCGGAATGAGAAAGGATCAGGCTATGATTAAGACACTCGCAAAAAGCGCTGTCGCCGCTCTGGGCCTTTCTGCCGGAGCCGCCTTCGCCGCAGGCGGCGAAGGGGAGGTGAAGGACGTTGACTTTTCGTTCGAAGGTCCGTTTGGCAAATTTGACCAAGCACAGCTGCAACGTGGTCTGCAGGTCTACACAGAGATCTGCGCTGGCTGCCACGGATTGCAATACGTGCCGCTCCGGACGCTGGGTGACGAAGGCGGTCCGCATTTTTCAGAAGATGAAGTGCGTGCCTATTCTGAACAGTTCGAAGTTTGGGATCCAGAGCTGCTGGATGGCGAGGGCGATTTTCGTTCGGCTGTCCCCACAGATCATTTCCCAAAGTCGGCTATTCGGACCGCACCTGATCTGAGCCTTATGGCCAAGGCGCGTGCTGGTTTCCATGGGCCTGAAGGCACAGGCATCAACCAGCTTGTCAAAGGTATGGGTGGTCCTGAATACATCTACTCGATCCTCACCAGCTACACAGGCGAGGAAAAGGAAGAAGCAGGCACCATCTTTTACGAAAACAAGGCCTTCCCTGGAGGCTGGATCGCGATGGCACCGCCTCTCTATGGTGAAGACGTCGAGTTTGCGGATGGTCACGAGAATGACCTGAGCCACATCTCCAAGGACGTGGCGGCCTTCCTGACCTGGACTGCGGAACCCAAGCTCATGGCCCGCAAACAAGCTGGTCTGACGGCTGTGATCTTTCTGACGGTTCTGTCCGTTCTGCTTTATCTTACGAACAAGCGGATCTGGGCGCCGATTAAAGGTAAGAAAAACAGCTAAGCCTGGCTACAAACCAAAACAAAAAGCCCCCGCTGAAATTCAGCGGGGGTTTTCATTTGAACGCGTGTTGGGCTTAGGGGCGCGTCATTACCGCTGGGAAACCCAGGGCCCGTGACAGAGGCAGAGACCCGCCCGGGATCACCGAAAGACGGCGCTCCTTGGTGGATAGAAGTTTCTGCGGCCAGAACATCCGGGACATGTGCTTACCTCCGCGGATGGCTGAACGTGCTTCGCGGTTCTTTTTCAGAAGTGGCATTGGCCAGAAGAAACGGGACATGTATCGCCCGCCGTTGATCGCCGATGTGCGCGGACGGTGCTTGAGCAGTAGCTTGGGGCCAACCCCGTGTGACACCGGGCCGCCTGATGGAATGCGGCGGTTGTGCACGCGTGTCGTCAGGAAATGCGGGTGCGAGTCCATAATGCTAGGCGCGCGGCTTGGCTTGTCTGGAACATGCGTTTCCTCGGTCACATCGCCCAAATCAATGGGGTTGTTCCGGTCCATCACATTGCGCGTAAGTTTGGCCGCGCCCAAAGGACGGTAGGTGGCATGCACAACCACAGCTGCCTTGCCGCTGCCGATATGCTTGGCATAAGCTTTTGCCGCATTTGCCGCGACACTGTAGCCGCTTATGCGGGTGGCGAGGTCTTTCTCACCTTCGCCTGCTTTGGCTGTCACAACGCGCACCGCACGCTGTGGTACTCCTTCAAAACGAAGCCGGTCGGCCACGCCCTGCGCGAGTTTTTCGCTTTCGAATAAACGGCTGATGACCTGTGTCATGATACCTCCACCGATTTCTGGTCTGTCCCCGCCACAGACCGCGCACCTGCGGCCCGAGAACGAGAGTCTTTTATGCCAAGCCCCAGAGGGACCGCCACCATGACGGCCAGTGTGAGCATGACGATTTCAATCATGAATACTAAATTGTAGGGCGCATGCGCCGCAATTCCAGCCGGACCTGAAGCGCTCAGCATCACATCGCGGACAATTCCGGCCAAAGCGACGGCTATTCCGGCGCATGTGGCTTGGACAGCGCCCCATGTGCCAAGAGCCATGCCGATCTGCCCTTTGGGTGCAGCGCGCATGGTTGCAGTGAGCGTTGCATGTCCAAAAAGACCTGCGCCCAAACCTGTTAGGAACGTGCCCACGAGGAACATCAATATTCCGCCGCCCAGCGACGATAGGATAATGGCTGCGAAGCCCGGAATGCCAATCAGCGCGCCTGTACGGCCCAACCTTGTTGGCGATGCGCCCTGGCCCAGAACATGAGAGGCATATCCAAAGCCCAAGAGCGTGCCTCCTGCCAACAGCGCAGTCAGTTTCGTGGTCTGCGCTACGCTTAATCCAAGAGCTTGGCCACCATAAGGTTCCAGCAGAACATCTGCCATGCCGTACCCAAATGTGCCCAGAGCGATCACGAGAAGCAGACGTTTCATTGTGGGACGTTTGACAAGATTGCGCATCGCAACTTCAAACTTTTCCGGGCGAGCTTCCAGCATCTGCACCGCACGGACCCGGTCGCGCGCCTCTTGTTTCCACATGGCGAACATGTTGAGTGACACTGTTGCCACCGCACAGCCCTGAATAACCTGGATAAGGCGCCCCGGCGTGTAATTCTCCAGCAGAGCTCCAAAGATGAGCGCGCTTCCTACCATGCCAAAAAGAAGCATGACATACATCAGCCCTACGACTTTTGGCTGATCTTCATCCTCTACGAGATCTGTGGCCAAAGCCAGACCTACGGTTTGCACCATGTGCAGGCCCGCTCCGACGAGCAAAAACGCCAAGGCCGCAGAGCCAATGCCAATCCAGCGTGGAGCATCCACAGCCTCGCCATACCCTGACAGCACTAAGAGCGCGAAGGGCATGATGGCAAAGCCGCCAAATTGATAGAGCGTGCCCTTCCAAATGTAGGGAGCACGGCGAAGACCCAATGCAGAGACATGCGTATCAGATTTGTATCCGATCAGCGTGCGCAGAGGGGCAAAGAGAAGCGGTAAGGCCAGCATGATCGCGACGATCGAGGCAGGAACCGCCAGTTCGACAATCATCACGCGGTTCAGCGTGCCCACCAAAAGGACCAACGCCATACCAACAGTGACCTGGAAAAGCGAAAGTCGGAGCAAACGCGACAAAGGCACCTCGTCGGTCGCCACATCTGCGAAAGGCAGATACTTTGGCCCGATTGACGCCAGTTTGCGTAACGCAAAGCTCCGATAGTTGAACATCGAGTTTCGGCACCGGGCAATCCCGGCGCAGTCCTGAATGTGGGTGCGGCGGAACCCGTCAACCGCCGTTTTGCGAAAGGCCCGAGACGTCTGGCGTCCGGCCCCCTAGCTTATTGTGTTACAGATGCCAGAACGTCTGGCTTCTGAATGATCGCCGTTGCGACCGATCCGTCCGGCATGACAAGTGTCACTTCGGTCTGACCATCCGCGCGCGGCGTCACATAGCTTACCTTGGCTGTATCAAGCTGCTCACTCTGTTCAAGAGCTGCCGACTGATCGCCTGTGCCCATCGGAACACCCTGGAGGAAATCATCCACCCATGAGGTATTGCTCAGAACTGCGACGTGTACGGCAAAAGAGCCTACCGCAACAGCACCAAGGAAAATCGGTACGCCCACATTCGGGGATACCACGAGCCACATCTTAGCATTGTTCATGTCAGCTCCTCCTTAGCCCAGCCACGGTGTGGACACGGCCACGAGAATATGCGCCAAAAGCGCGATGACGCCGAAGACGCGCGTACCATCAATAAGATAGCTATGCACTTCCTCCGCTTCACGTAGGGTCAGGCCTGTTGGCCAGACTTTATCAGGATCATCGGACATTTCCGTCTCCTTCTTCTTGGTCCTGCACAGTGATCTCCGCCAGCCCGAATGGACAAGCCAAACATCACTGCAGGCCAGCGTTGCAGGCACGCCAACCTGAATCAAAGGTGTCACATTAGTTGGACGAAAACAAATGTAAATTTTACTTTACACCTTGAAGTTACGAACTAGCGGCCGGGCTGCGTTCAATGGATGGCGTGTCAGAATGTCGCAACGCGTATGATTTTGCAGGAAAAACCTGGCCCACTTGAGAAAGCACAACCGCCGATTAAGGCGTGGCAAGCCTGCAAGTCTTTGGTGCTGATAATAGAAACGCAGCCACATCTGATCAAAAAAATCCTACAAAATGCCGATTCAATGGCTGGCTGTGCGAATCCTTTTTGGTTTGCGAGCCGTAATTCCCTAGCGCGGCTTTGGCGTCCGCGCGGTGTTGTATGGCATCCAATCCGTGATCTCTGGATAATACATTTCCCGCCACCGACGCACGCGTGGGTTCATCACCTTTCGCCAGATTGGTGGTACCATGGCGGCCATGGTCATTACTGGATATCCATAGGGAAGTTGTGGTGCTTCTTCTTCAGAATAAGTCTGCAAGAGCGGAAAGCGCCGGTTGGGTTTGTAGTGATGATCCGAATGGCGTTGGAGATTGATGAGCAACCAGTTCGATGCCTTGTGCGCTGCGTTCCAACTGTGCTGGGGTTTGACGTGCTCATACTTGCCATCGCCCAGATGTTTGCGGGTCAAGCCGTAATGCTCGACATAGTTCACCAGTTCCAGCTGCCAGATCGCTACGAAGGCCTGCCAGATGAAAAGCATCACGCCAATCCAGCCGCCGATCAAAGCTGCAAGCACCAATGCGTAGGCTTGCAACCCCCAATAGAGCCAGAACGGATTGGAAAGATCATACCACGGCTTGCCGCGACGCTCCTGCATCGCGGCTTCGGCACGAAAAGCGGATTTAAAGCAATTCACCAGCACGCGTGGAAAAAACCGATGGAAGCCTTCGTTGTAGCGTGCTGTGACCGGATCCCGGGGTGTGCCGACATAGCGGTGATGCACCAAAAGGTGTTCAGAGCGGAAATGTGAATAAAGCACCATGGCGAGCAGGGCATCGGCAAAGAACCGTTCGGACTTGTTCTTTTGGTGCATCAATTCATGCGAAAAATTGATGCCCACAGTTCCTGAGATGACACCCATCCCAAAAAATAGAACAACCGTTTCAAGCGGCGACAGATGCGCATCGCCAGGGCCTGTCGCGTACCAGATCATCCAGAAGAGCAGGCAAAACTGAATCGGTGCCCAGATGATTGTGACGGCTGAATAGAGGCGGACATGTTTGTCGCGCGTGTGAGGGTCGAGATTTTCAAGTTCCAATCCAAGCACAGCATCAAGGGCCGCAAAGAAATACCATGTGATCACCGGCAAAAGTAAAAGCGTCCAGCCGCCCTGAATGGCGGCAAACAGAGCAAGCGGGACAAGCGCCAGCGACATCCAGAACGGCAGGACGCGCTGCCAACGGCCAATATTCTGAGCGGAACTGCTCATGGTATCTCCAGGGATTCTCAAAAAGTGAAACGATCAGTTCAGATTTTGCAGCTTTTCTTTCGCCAAGTCAAAAACCTTCCGCATGACGGTGGGTAATTCTGCGGGTTTGAACCGTTCATGAGGAACAAATTCCCCGGTTTCCGGCTTGGAGGCGGTCGGAACAACTGCAATCTCGATGTCGAGATGCAAATGAAAATGTGTGAACGTGTGCCGGGCCTCTGCCGCTAGTTTTTGCCAAGGCGCCTCAAGGGGCGGAGCCGGTGCAGGTGTTTCGGACCATTCGCTTCCGGGCCAGCCGAGCATTCCGCCGAGTAGACCTTTGTCCGGTCGGCGTTCCAAAAGCCAGGCACCATCTGCGCGCCGCACAACATAGGCCGTGCCGCGGCGGGTTGGTTTGGGTTTTTTGGGCTCTTGCCTGGCAATTCCGCTTGAATGCCCAGTTTGCGCGCGACACAGGCCATCATCCAGGGGCAAATACCACAGGCGGGCGATCGGGGCGTACAAACCGTTGCCCCGAGGTCCATGACGGCTTGAGCATAGTCACCTGGACGGGTAACGGGTGTTAGTTTGGCTGCGCGCTCTTTGATCTCTGGTTTCGCGGCGGGCAGTGGCGTGCGAATGGCAAACATCCGCGCCATGACCCGCTCGACATTTCCGTCAACCACAACTTCTGGCGCATCAAAGGCGATCGCGGAAATCGCCGCTGAAGTGTAAGGGCCGACACCCGGCAGTTTTTGCAGGGACTCGGCGGTTTCGGGAAATCGCCCACCATAGTCTTCAGCCACCACGCGCGCGCATTTCAAAAGGTTCCGCGCTCGCGCATAATATCCAAGCCCGGCCCATTCGCCCATCACCTGCGCATCTTCGGCTGCGGCCAAGTCTGTTACACCGGGCCAAAGCGACGTGAACCTCTCGTAGTAGCTTTTCACCGCGGCCACAGTGGTTTGCTGCAGCATAATCTCGCTGAGCCACACGCGATAGGGATCAGGCGAAATGCCAGCCGCGCGATCAGACGGAGACACGCGCCAAGGCAGCACACGCGCGTGTCTGTCATACCAATCAAGCAAGGCACTCGACATTTTCAATTCACGCATCTGTTACTCCGCGTTATCCTGCCGTAAGAGGCTTTGCATTTGTGTCACCCGCGACATGCCTTACATTAGAATGAATTGCAGGGGAGAACAGCCATGCCCACGCGTGAGGGCACAACATACGGCTTCAAAAGAAGTGGCGCGTTGCTGGCGTCGCAGATCCGTAAAGGATCGGAAAGCCGTGGGTTTGCTGTGTCCCGTGTCGTAACCCACTGGCCCGAGATCGCGGGTGAAGAAGTCGCTGCGTTCTCGCGCCCTGTGAAAGTGAGTTATACGCGCGGTGGGTTTGGTGCCACGTTAACGGTGCTTACTACTGGTGCGCAGGCGCCGATACTGGAAATGCAAAAAGAGGCGCTTCGGGATCGGGTGAATGCCGCTTATGGCTACAATGCCATTTCGCGGATTCACATCACGCAGACAGCTCCTGTAGGATTTTCCGAAGGGCAAGCGGATTTTGAGCATCGTCCAAGGGGCGAGAAGGCCACGCCCGAACCGGATACGCAAACACAAGCGGAAGCGGCCGACCTTGCCGACCCTGTGGCAGACAATGACCTGCGAGCAGCCCTTGAAAAACTGGGCCAGAACGTGCTTACGAAATCAAAAATTTCCAAACCTTAAAGGTGACTGAATGAGAAATGTTGTACTCTCCGGGGCGATTGCCCTTGCCATTGCTGCGCTGGGAGCTTGGTGGATGACCTCGAGCGCTGGGACGAACAATCAGGCCACGGCGAATTTGCTGGGGGCCGCACATGCGCAAGACGCAGACGCCGAGATTGACCTCTCTCTTGTCGAGGAAATGACCCTGGGCGCAGAGGATGCGCCGGTCACGATTGTGGAATACGCATCCTTCACCTGCCCACATTGCGCATCTTTTCACAAAAGCCAGTTCAAGGAACTCAAGTCCGAGTTCATCGACACTGGTAAGGTCAAATTCATCTACCGCGATGTCTACTTTGACCGTTTTGGACTATGGGCCGCGATGGTTGCGCGATGTGGTGGGGCAGAGCGGTTCTTCGGCATCTCCGACATGATTTACGAGCAGCAAAGCGAATGGATTGCCGGAGGCACCGACCCTGTGGCAATCACCAACAATCTCCGTCGCATTGGCAAGGTTGCGGGCCTGAGCGACGAGCAGCTTGACGCCTGCCTGTCAGATGCGGACAAGGCGCAGGCTTTGGTCGCAGTGTATCAACAGAACGCCGAGACCGATGGTGTGAACTCGACGCCGACACTGATCATCAACGGTGAAAAGCACGGCAACATGTCCTATGCCGAATTGAAAGGCATCATTGACGGGCAATTGCCACAATGAAGCCAGCCCCACTTGCCGGGCTGAAAGTCGTTGAATTGGCGCGTATTCTGGCCGGCCCCTGGGCTGGCCAGACGCTTTCGGATCTGGGCGCAGAAGTCATTAAGGTGGAAAGCCCGGCTGGCGATGATACGCGCCAATGGGGCCCGCCTTTTATTGAGCGAGAGGGCGACCGATCTGCGGCCTACTACCATTCATGCAACCGCGGCAAGCAGAGCATCACGGTCGATTTCCGCACAGAGGACGGGCAGGTACGGGTCAAGGATCTTGTGCGCGAGGCTGATATCGTTCTCGAGAACTTTAAGGTCGGCGGGCTGGCGAAATACGGGCTGGACTATGACAGCCTGTCCGCCATCAATCCCAAGCTGATCTACTGCTCGATCACCGGCTTTGGGCAGGACGGTCCCTATGCCCATCGTGCTGGCTATGACTACATCATCCAGGGTATGTCGGGCATTATGTCGGTGACCGGAGATCCAGAGGCGCAGCCGATCAAGGTGGGTGTCGCCATAGCTGATCTTTTCACGGGCGTGTATGCCACCACCGCCATTCTGGCAGCCTTGCATCAACGCCAGTCCACCGGAAAAGGCCAGCATATCGATATGGCGCTTTTGGATGTGGCCCTGGCCGTGACGGCCAATCAGGCGATGAACTATCTTGCCACGGGCACACCTCCAGGGAGATTGGGAAATTTCCACCCCAACCTGTCTCCCTATCAGGTGTTTGATTGCGCTGACGGTCATCTGATCATCGCGGTGGGTAATGATAGCCAATATGTGAAGTTCTGCGCGCTGTTGGGCTGTCCGGAACTGGCCGAACATCCCGACTACGTGACCAATGCAGGGCGCGTGACGCATCGCTACGCGCTGACGGGTGCCTTGACGGAACACACGCGCACACGCACTAAGGCGGAGCTGTTTCAGGCGTGTGAGGCGCAAGGCGTGCCAGCGGGGCCGATCAATGATCTGGCCGAAGTCTTAGATGACCCTCAGATCCAAGCGCGCGGCATGCGCGTTGATCTTGACGGCGTCCCTGGCCTGCGCACGCCGATCAAGTTCTCGGATGCGAATCTGTCTTTGCATCGGCCATCACCAAAACTCGGTGAAGACGACCCGGATTAAAGCTCCAACTGCACCAGCAACGTATCGAGAGGCGTCCAATCCTCAATCTCCAGCCGCACCGGGACGGTGAGAACTTTGGTTCGGAAGTCCTTTGGAAGGCGCACTGCATCTTTTTCGGTTGTCACAAGCTGGGCTCCGAGCAGGGCCGCCTCGTTTTCCAGCCGCGTCATCAGGGCCGGTGTCAGCGGTTGATGGTCCTCCAGCGCCTCGCCGCGTATCAGCTCAACGCCCATCCCGCGCAAAGTAGCAAAGAACTTCTCTGGATGCCCAATCCCGGCAAAGGCCAGTGCGCGCGTGCCTGACCAGGCCATACCGGTTTGCAAAGGTGCAAGATACCCGCGACAGCGTGGCAGCGTGATCTGTGCTCCCCAATCCTGATCAAACTGCGCCTGTGCCGCTTTGGGGCCAATGCTGAGAACCAAATCGGCCCGCGCCAATCCAGTATCCACAGGTTCGCGCAACGGTCCGGCGGGCAGGCATAGCCCATTGCCGAACCCAGCGACGGCATCTACCACGATGATCGACAGGTCGCGCGCAACGGAAGGGTTCTGATGCCCGTCATCCATAAGAATAACGTCCGCTTCTGAGGCTGCCGCAGCCCTCGCAGCGGCGGCGCGATCCTTGGCAATCCAAACCCGCGTGAACGCTGCGATGAGCAACGGTTCATCTCCAACCTCGTCGGCGCTGTGCGCGCGTTCGTCGACTTCAATGGGTCCTGCCAAATGCCCGCCATGACCGCGTGAAATGACGGCCACTGTATGTCCCTGAGCTTGCAGATGCTGGACCAATGCAATGACTGTCGGCGTCTTCCCCGTTCCGCCAGCATTGATGTTGCCGATGCAAATCACTGGCACGGGGCCTTGGTAATCGGCGGACTGAGACACACGCCGCGCCGTCGCGGCACTGTATATCCAACCCAGCGGTGCGAGGAGGCGGGCGCGCAGTCCCGGACGCGCAGGTGGCCGATTCCAAAAGGAAAAGCCCCGCATCACGCGACCCCGGCCCGGTCCAGTTGCTCGTGAATCTTGTCCGCGATCTTGTCGATCAGCGCGGCACTCCGCGATGCGACATCCCAAGCGGCATGGGCCATCGTGGCGGATTGGTCCGGCGGAATAAGGCGTTTAACGGTTGAGGCCAGCGTTTCAGCATCTCGCACAATCCGCGCGCCGCCTGCTTCTGCAAACCGCGCATAGGCTTCGAGATGATCACCAATATGCGGCCCGTAAAGGATCGCGCTGCCATGCGCTGCGGGTTGGTTGGGGTCGGACCCGGGCGCATTGCTGTCGAGTGACCGGCCCATGAAACTGATGGGTGCAAGGCGATACCACAGGCCCATTTCCCCATCCGTGTCGGCCAGAATGACTTGTGTTGTCTCTTCCGGAAATTCGCCGGATGACCACTCAATAAACCTCAGCCCGCTGTCCTCAAGCGAAGCTTTGAAAGCTGCTGTTTCCTCCAAATTCGCGGGCACAACAATCAACATGGCGCGGTGCGACAGCTTGGTGATTTCACGATGCGCAGTCAGAACGGTCTCAAACTCGCTGTGCAGGCTTTCCGCCGCAAGCCAGACGGGGCGTCCCAACACCACAAGGGCCAGCTCCTCTCGGTCGCTTTGGTTGTAGGGAAGTGCGATCGGTCCATCCAGAAACGGGCCGCTGATCGACATGTTCAGGTTCCAGACACCAATACGCTTGAGGTAAAGGCTTGTCGGCTCATCGCGGGTCATGACAAAATCGAAAGACCTCAGAATGGAACGCGGCAGGTCTGGAAACCAGCGCCAGGCGGCTCTGGTCAGCAACGGTTCTGCCGCGTCCACAAGCCCGAGGGGAATATGCGACTCTGCCGCATGCGTGAGCAGGGCCGGTTTCAGGTCGCCCCCGGTCCATAGCGCAAGATCAGGACGCCAATGAGCAAGGAAGGCCTCGGCAGAGGCGACCGTATCATCGGGAAGAACCTCGGCGATGACCTGATCTGCATCGGGTAAGTCAACCACGCCGAGATCCTTAGCTTTGGTCAGCAAAAGCGTCAGGTCTGGACGCAAAGTCAGCAGTCTTTCTTGTAGCTCTATCAGAGCTTTAGCATGCGCCGGTTCCACGGCATGTGCCCAGATTAATGTGCCATCGGGCCGCGGTGTTTGAGGGCTGTATTTGCTGCCTGAGCCGCCCCGCGCGTAGGCCAGATAGGCCGCAAGGCTCAGCGAACGTGCCATGGTCCGTTCACTCCGGTTCTGACAGGGAATGGAATTGCCGCGCTCCGGTTTTTGGTCGGCGCAAAAGTGTGTTGAAAGCGGAAGGCAGACGCGGGTGTCATCAGGAAGGTCCATCGTGGCAAGTCTGCGCGCAGCCTATTGCTTTGCGGGGTCGCGTCAAGAGAACTCACCGGCTTGACCTGTGGGAAAATTCGCGCCAACCAGTGCAGGTCTGACCACGGAGCCTGATGGATGTCCAAGCCTTTTCTCGTGCTGCAACTGCGCCCTGAGACCGAAGCCTCAGACGATGAGTTTGCAGCGATCCTGGCCAAGGGCGGGTTGACCGAAAACCAGGTGCGGCGCGTGCGGCTGGATCAGGAAAACTTGCCGGACGACGTGACCCTCGATCAGGTCGCGGGCGTCATTGTCGGCGGAGGACCGGGCTGTGTCAGTGACAAGCCAGAAGATAAGTCAGAGGTCGAGGCGCGAATAGAGGCGCAGGTGATGTCCTTGATGCCACACATTACAGAGCGCGATTTTCCGTTTCTCGGTTGCTGCTATGGCATTGGAATTCTTGGACAACATCTGGGCGGTGATGTCAGTAAACGGGCCTTTGGCGAACCGGTTGGCACATCGGCCTGTGAGGTTACGTCAGAGGGCAAGGACGATGCGTTGCTTGATGGCGTGCCCACGGCGTTTGACGCATTTGTGGGGCACAAGGAGGCGCTGCAAAGCCTGCCGGAAGGGTGCACGCATCTGGTGCGATCTGAGTCCTGCCCGTTCCAGATGGTGCGCCATGGCGAGAACGTCTATGCCACTCAGTTTCACCCCGAGGCAGATGCCGCAGGCTTTGAAACCCGCATCAGCATATACAAGACCAGAGGATATTTCGCGCCCGAGGCCGCCGAGGATATCATCGCAATGTGCCGGGCGGCGGATGTGTTTGCGCCCGAGATGGTTTTGCGGAATTTCGTGCGTCGCTACGGGTAAACAGCCCCCAAAGGTTAACGCCCTTATTTTGCTGGATTCCCGATGTCGGTATCACTTCGGTATTGCGTCGGTGCCAGGTCGGCACGACGCCCTGACGTGCCATTTGTAAACAGAACGCACGATCCATTTGGAACCTGATAAGGAACGCACCTGATGATCCCATCCTGTGCCAAGGGCGAATTTAGGATTGATGGCACGTCTGCTTTGCGGATGAAGCAGATACTGCTTACCCGATTGGCAGTGCCCGTTGTTTCCATTCCGATAGGTTTTCACCTATTCTGTTTTTGTTTTTCAAGGCGGGAGGGAGCACATGACAGAGTTTGACTTGGGGGTGTTTTCTCGACCGATCACAACCGCTTCAACCGCTGCTCAGCTCTGGTTTGATCGAGGCCTGGTGTGGACCTACGCGTACAATCATGATTTGGCGATTGAATGCTTCCAAAACGCACTGAAACATGATCCTGACTGTGCGATGGCCTACTGGGGGATCGCCTATGCTGCAGGACCAAACTACAACTATGAATGGTGGATGATGGATGCCACCACAAAAGAAGACACACTGCAAACGGCCTATGACCATACGCAATCAGCGCTCGGTCTCATCGACAAAGTCTCAGATGTCGAACGCGCGCTGATCCAGGCGCTGCGGACGCGATATCCACAGCGAACACCGATCAAAGACCAGAAACCGTGGAACGATGCCTTTGCAGCATCAATGGCAGACGTTTTCGCCAGATTTCCTGACGATGCGGACGTGGCGACGGTCTATGCGGAATCCATCCTGAACCAAACGCCATGGAAAATGTGGGACATTCACAGCGGCGGCGTTGCTGAGGGTGCCAACACGCTAGAAGCGCAGCGCGTGCTGGAGACATTTGTCGAGACACCGGTGGGTCTGTCACACCCTGGCATCCTGCATCTCTACATCCATCTCATGGAAATGTCGCCAACACCCGAAAAAGCGCTCGTTGCCTGTGACCATTTGCGAGAGCTGGTCCCCGACGCGGGCCATCTCATCCACATGTCCACCCATATCGACATCCAATGCGCGGCCTATTGGGATGTGTTGTATTGGAACCTGAAGGGTGTGGAAGCGGATTTGCGCGTGGCCGAGCATCAGGGCCGCGTGAATTTCTACACAGCTTACCGAATTCACAATTATCGATTTGCCATCTATGGCGCGATGTTTCTTGGGCAGTACCAACCGGCGATCGAGGCTGCCGAAGAGATCATGAGAGAGGTGCCCGAGGAACTGCTGCGCATCGAAAGCCCGAACATGGCAGATTTCATGGAAAGCAATCTTTCGATGAAGACCCACGTGCAGGTGCGCTTTGGACGCTGGCACGACATCATTGATGAGCCGCTGCCGGAAGATCAGCAATTGTACAGCTATACAACAGCAATCCTCCTTTATGCCAAGGGCGTGGCGCATGCCGCGATTGGCAACGTCACTGAGGCGGAGCTTGCGCGGAAAGACTTCATCGCGGCCAGCGCCCGGGTGCCCGAAAGCCGGTATCAGCACAATAATCGGTGCGTCGACTTGCTGGCTGTGGCGCAACACATGCTGGATGGCGAGATCGAGTACCGCAAGGGAAACTATGACAGCGCATTTACCCACCTTCGCGAGGCAATCGCGCTGGAAGATGCACTGCCCTATGATGAACCTTGGGGCTGGATGCAGCCCGTGCGCCACGCGCTCGGTGCTCTCGCCCTGGAACAGGGGCGCGTCGATGTGGCTGAACGGGCTTATCGAGAAGATCTGGGGCTTGCGGGAAATCTGCCTCGAGCCTGCATTCATCCCGACAACATCTGGAGCCTCAAAGGACTGGATGCCTGTCTTGAGCGTCGCGGCGCCGGAGACACGGAGGAAGCCAAACTGATCCGCCAACGTTTGGTATTAGCAGCCGCACGGTCCGATCTGCCTGTGGGGGCGTCCTGTCATTGTGCGCAAGCTGCAATGCAAGCAGTGGAGGCGTAGCTATTGCGAGGTGCGTCGTGGCCCTGGAAAATCATACCTGCGCAACAGGGAAACGACAGGTCCCAAGCCTTGCCCGTTCAGGCCTTCAAGACTTTGCAGCAACCTGGCAACTGCGGGCTTGGCGCCGCTGCCCCTTGAAGAAACACGGCCCGTTGCTGAAAGGGCCGTTTGCAGTTTGCTGCTATGATCGCCCCCTCAAATGCGCAGGAATGGCTGTGCGATGCGGGGGATCAGGCTGCGGAAGCGCAGGGGAGCATCCGTTGCGGCCAGGCAAATACAATCCGCGCCGATATCGGCGATGGGCGTGTGATCCACGTCTTCATTGGCAATCTCTATGTCACCTGCGCCGAAATGATCCACCTCGTCTGCAAACGCCCCTTGCAGAACCAGTGTCAGCTCTGTTCCACGGTGGCCATGGTCCGGCACAGCGGCACCAGCGGGGATAAAGAGCAACCGTGCCGTGGCGTCCTTGGATGTTGGCAGGATGGCTTGTTTGACGCCCATGCCGACAGGCCGCCATTTGACAGCGTCCAGATCGCCGCCCACATAGTCCTGCACCGGCTTGGGCAACATGCCCTTAGTTCGGATCGCAGGTTGCGGTTTGGGAGGCTCAGGCGCAAGTGTGATCCGCGCAAGCGTGGCCTCAAAGCTGTCTTGCGACAGGGCGGCGCTGGAACACTCATCCATGAGCGCGCCGCCAAGCGTGTCAAACGCACCGAGGCGCGACCGGCATTCGTCGCACATCGATATATGTGCAGCGACGGTCAAGCTGAAAGCTTCGGGCAGTGTGCCGGCCGAATAGGCCATCAACAAGGCGTCGTTCAAATGATGCTTAATCATATCGTTCACCAAACTCTCACGTCATGGCATGGCGCAAACGGTCAAGCGCCAGCCGAATTCTCGATTTGATCGTTCCCAAGGGCAGACCAGTTTCCGCAGCAATCTCGCTATGGCTCAGGTCGCCAAAATAGGCTTTCTCGATCAGCTCCTTTTGTTTTGCCGGAAGCGACGCAATCGCCTCTCCCAGCTTTTCGCTTTCTTGTTGCAGCGCCAAGGCGTCTGCTTGGTCAGGCTCCTGTTCGGGACCCCATGTGAGGTCCTCGGGTTCGGGCCGCTTTTGTTTGCGGAGCGCATCGATCTTGCGGTTCCGCGCAATTGTAAAGATCCAGGTGGCCGCGCTGGCTCGGGTTGGATCAAAGAGATGGGCCTTGTTCCACAACGTGGCCATCACCTCCTGGGTGCATTCCTCTGCCAGCGATGGGTCGGCTCCCGAGCGCATCAGGAAGGCTTTGACGCGCGGTGCGAAGTGATCAAAGAGTGCCTTGAAGGCCACTTTGTCGTGATCGTCGCGCACCTTGGCGATCACAATCGCCCAGTCCGTGCCATCCTGGTTGCCCTGTTGCGTCACTGTTTTCACACCCTTTCGACCACGGCTCTTGTTGCCATCGCAGACCTGTGTATCACGGCCTGTTGTGGGTCTGGTCGTGCGGCGTGCACGGGGAGCGTCGACAGTCTGAACACCACTGAACATGTAGGGCTTACGTGCCACAGTCTGTGCTGGATCAAATTTTTGGTGAAATTCTTTGTCATCCGCTTTGCTCGATTGTGCGTAAACCTGCTTAGACACTAAAAAACACAGGTTCACGACAGAATGCCATTTGAAAATGCAGCGCCTGCGCGAAGAAAAATTGCCATCATCGGCGCAGGGATCACCGGCCTTGGGGCCGCATGGCGTTTGTCGAACGAGCACGACGTCACGCTTTACGAGGCCGAACCACGGTTGGGTGGCCATGCACGCACGATCATGGCTGGCAAAAACGGCGATCAACCCGTGGATACCGGGTTCATCGTGTTCAACTATGCCAATTATCCCAACCTTGCAGATCTTTTTGAGGCGCTTGATGTGCCAGTGGCCAAAAGTAACATGAGCTTTGGCGCCTCAGTGCGCGGCGGCAAGATGGAATACGGGTTGGATGGCGCGCCGGCGTTTTTTGCTCAGAAGCGCAACGCGATCAGCCCAAAATTCTGGGGCATGCTGCGCGATATTTTTCGGTTTAACGCCAATGCCACGCAACTGGCGGCGGCAAACGAAGATCTGACCATCGGTGAGTTCCTGGATCGAATGGGCATGGGGGTGTGGTTCCGCGACTACTACCTGTTGCCGCTGACGGGCGCGATCTGGTCCACACCGACAGAGAAAATCCTGGATTTTCCGGCGCATGCCATGATCCGGTTCATGAAAAACCATGCGTTGCTGAACTATTCAGGCCAACACCAGTGGTACACGGTGGCAGGCGGCTCGCGCTCTTATGTGGAGCGGATGGAGAGCGCGTTGCGCATGCGAGGTGTCCGCATGCGGCTGGGCGCACCGATTGCGGGTGTGCGCCGCAAGGCGACATGTGTTGAACTGCGTGCCGAGGGTGCGGAGTGGGAGATTTATGATCACGTGGTCTTTGCCACCCATGGTGACGACTCTTTGAAAATGCTGAGTGACGCCTCGCCGCAGGAACAGGCGGCCTTGGGCGCTGTGACGTACCAAGCCAATGACGTCGTCTTGCATTGTGATACCGCCGTTATGCCCAAGCGGCGCGCCGTCTGGTCATCCTGGAACTACGCCGAAGCGCCTGCGCGGCGCGAAGGTCAGATCGACATCACGTATTGGATGAACAGCCTTCAGCCCATTCCAATGGATGATCTGCATTTTGTGACGCTCAACTCCGAGCGTCCGATCCGAGAAGAGCTGACTTACGATCAGACAGTTTTGCGCCACCCGGTTTATGACCTGGAGATGCTGCAGGCACAGGACAAGGTCCGCGCCTTCAATGGCACCCAAAACACGTGGTTTTGCGGGGCTTGGCTGCGCAATGGCTTCCATGAAGACGGGCTCGCCACGGGGCTTGAGGTTGCCGACGCCATCCTGGCGCAGAACAAGATGGTCGTCGCAGCCGAATGAGCAGGGTCGACCATATCGCGGGCCATACCTGGCATGGGCGCAAAGGCGGGATTGAGAACGCCTTTCGCTACAGCATCGACTATGTGCTGCTGGATGCGGAGGCACCTGTGCGCTCGACGTGGGTCTTTGGGCGCAACCGATCGGGGCTATTCTCTTTGCGGGATTGCGACCACGGCGGTACGCCGAAAGAGGGCCGCGGTGCGGCATGGGTGCGCGACGTACTCGCAGCACATGATTTGGACAGCCCGGCACGTATTGAGATACTCGCCCAACCCCGTGTGATGGGGCATATCTTTAACCCTGTCTCGTTCTGGCTTTGTTATGATGCTCAGGACGCGCTGCGCGTGGTGATCGCGGAAGTCAGCAACACCTATGGCGACCGGCATTCATATCTCTGCCTGCGCGACGATCATGGCGCCATCGGGCCTGAGGACCGGCTGATCGCGGCCAAGATTTTTCACGTCTCACCGTTTCAGGAAATCTCGGGCGGCTATCAGTTCCGCTTTGACATTCGCTCTGACCGGCTGGGCATATTCATTGACCATACCGCTGGCAATGGCGGGGTGACGGCCACGCTGGTGGGCAACCGCAAACCTCTTGGCACGCCAGGTGTCTTGCGCGCGCTCCTGCGCCGTCCGTTTGGGTCACGGCGGGTGCTGGCGCTCATCCACTGGCAGGCACTGAAACTGTGGTGGAAAGGTGCGCGGTTCCACAACCGCCCTGAACCGCCGACGCAAGAGGTCAGCAGATGACACTTGCACCCTCACCTCGCCTTCCGGCCTTTGCTCTGTTCGGAGCAATGCTGGCAGCTGCAGGGCTGCCGCTTTACATGCATGCGCCGAAGTTTTTCGTGGACCAGTATGGCGTGTCCCTTGCCGCCTTGGGTGCGGTGCTGTTCGGGCTGAGGCTCTTTGACGTGGTGCAGGACCCGCTCTTGGGCAAGCTGGCTGCGAAACTGCGCGCGCAACGCGGCACTTCAGTTGCCTTGGCTGTTGGGACTATGGCGATTGGCATGGTTGGTCTCTTTGCCGTCACAGCGCCTATTGCGCCACTTTGGTGGTTCGCGATCATGCTCACACTGGTGTTCACCGCGTTCAGTTACCTGACCATTTGCTTTTATGCACAGGGTGTGGCGGTGGCCTCTGGCATCGGAGAGCAAGGCCACCTGAAGCTCGCGCGCTGGCGTGAAACCGGTGCGCTTCTCGGGATTTGCGCGGCGGCCGCAGCGCCAGTTTTACTGGGCGGCTACACCGGATTTGCCCTCGCTTTCGTCATTCTTGCGATCACGGCTGTCTTGGCTATGGGGCGCGAATGGCAAGGTCGGGATGTGCCTCAATCAGGGCTTGGCGTTGTATTCGGCGATCCAGTGGCGCGACGGCTGCTTTTGGTGGCACTCGCCAATTCCGCGCCAGTCGCGGTCAGTTCCACGCTATTTCTCTTTTTCGTAGAAGACAGACTGGGTCTTCCGGGCTGGGAAGGGCCATTCCTGTTGCTCTTCTTCCTCTTCGCGGCCTTTGCAGCTCCGTTCTGGAGCCGAGCGGCAGAGCGGTTTGGAACACGGCCCGTTCTGATCTTTGGCATGATCCTGTCGATTGCAGCCTTCGCCTATGCACTGATGCTGGGAACAGGTGACTTGGTGCCATTTGCTGTGATCTGCGCGGCGTCAGGCATCGCGTTGGGTGCGGACATGACGCTGCTTCCCGCGCTCTTCGCAAAACGCATGGAAGAGATTTCTCCAGGGGCCGCGGAAGGGTTCAGCCTTTGGTCCTTTGTCAGCAAAATGACTTTGGCCATCGCGGCTGTCGCGCTTTTGCCGCTTCTGGAAACATCCGGCTACGTGCCAGGGCAAGTCAACGATCAGGCCGCGCTCTGGACGTTGTCACTTCTCTACGGGGCGGTGCCCTGTGTTTTGAAACTTGTCGCGATTGCGCTGTTGGTGAGCACGCCTTCTGCAGCAATTCAAACCCCTTCAACCCCCTTGAACAAAAGGAGGCTTACGTGATGTCTGCACTGTATATCGGGATCGGTGCCAGTCTGATCCTAATCCTAATGTATTTTAAGAAACGATTTGCCAGTTTCTCTGCGCAATCACTCAGTGACTATGAAGGGTCCGGTCCTGAGATGGACCTGCGCACACATTTGAATGGTCCAATTCGCTGCGAGGGTATCATCTATGGTCCCTTGGGTCGTGTAACGTCCCGCTTTTCTGCGGATTTCCATGCAAATTGGAATGGCAACAAAGGCGTCATGAAAGAGCATTTCCGCTATGACAGCGGCAACACGCAAGACCGTGAATGGCGGCTTGAGCTTGGCAATGACGGCGCGATCAAGGCGGATGCAGATGACCTGGTGGGTGAGGGCACAGGTCAGCAGTCCGGCTCAAGCGTAAAGCTCAACTACAACATTCGCCTGCCGAAAGAGGCGGGTGGTCACGTGCTGAATGTGGTAGACTGGATGTATCTGACGCCAGGCGGCACAATTGTGAATCGCAGTCAGTTCCGTAAATTCGGCATCAAGGTCGCAGAACTGGTGGCGACAATGCAAAGGTTGGACACAGCGTGACAGACCTAAGCGGCAAACGGTATTGGCTGGTCGGGGCAAGTGAGGGTCTTGGCGCTGCGTTGGCTGCGAAACTAAATGCAGTTGGGGCCGACGTTGTTCTGTCGGCCCGAAATGCCGAGCGTCTGGCTGAAGTGGCCAGCGGCTTGCCGCGCCCGGTAGATGTGGTGCCGGTGGATATTGCTGATGACGCAAGTGTCGCCAAGGCTGCAAAAGCTGTGGGTGACATTGACGGTGTGGTTCTTTTGGCGGGGGTATACTGGCCCATGCCAGCGACGGAATGGAAAGCCGAAAACGCAGTCAAAATGGCAGATGTCAATTTCACCGGTTTTCTGCGTGTGTTGGGTCACGTGGTGCCGCAGATGGTTCAAAAAGACGCCGGTCACATCGTGCTCACAGGGTCGCTCTCGGGCTTTCGTGGTTTGCCAAGTGCTATCGGCTATGGTGCATCAAAAGCCGGAGTGATGTCCTTGGCGGAAAGCATGCGCGCGGATTTGCGTAAAACCGGTGTGCGCGTACAGCTGGCCAATCCCGGTTTCATCAAGACGCGCCTGACAGACAAGAACGAGTTCAAAATGCCGTTTCTCATGACACCAGAAGAAGCGGCGCAGGAAATGCTCGAACTGATGTTTGATGAAGACGCTTTTGACCGGCATTTCCCACGCGTCTTTTCTTGGGTTTTCCGGCTTTCACGGTTCATGCCCAACTGGCTCTATTACCGCCTATTTGCGTGAGATCAAAGACGCGCCCACCCTTTCAAGCGAATCTGTTATAAAGAGTCGCGGAACGGGAGGGCCGTCCATGCTTGATATCAGTACCCATAAAATAGCGCAGATCATTCTTATGTCGCGCGAGTTGGACCGCGCCGAAGGCGAGCTTCGCGCCTTTATCGAGGGTCTGACCGAAGAAGAACAGGTCAGCCTTGTCGCGGTCATGTGGATCGGCAGAGGCAGTTTTGGTGCCGATGAGTTGGGAGAGGCGCTTGAAACAGCTGCCTCGGAGGCCTCCACGCCCACAGCGGATTATATGCTGGGCACGCCCCATATGTCGGATCATCTCGAAAATGGTCTGGATGAGCTGGGCATTTCTGTTGTCGATGACGAAGATGACCTGGTACGCGGTGGCTGAGGCCTTGGCGCGCTAGCCTGCATTTTGTAAAGAGCGGCGGTGACATCGAAAGAATCGATCCTTGCCGCGTTTCTCTGCAAATCTTGGATTTCTCTGGACTGAGCTGGCGCTGCCCGATGCTATTCGGTCCGCTGCTAGCGTCGGCTTCGACGCGGTGGAATGTCATTGGCCATATGACACTGATGCGGGAGATGTTTGCGCGGCTTTGCGCGAAACCGGATTGCCATTGCTGGGCTTGAACACGCGGCGCGGGGATGTGGATGCCGGTGACAACGGATTGGCGGCCTTGCCGGGCCGCGAGGCAGAGGCGCGTGCGGCGATTGATGAGGCGTTTGATTATGCCGATGCCGTGAATGCCGGAGCGGTGCATGTCATGGCCGGTATCGCGGACGGCGCAGACGCGCGGCAGGCTTTTGTGAGCAATCTGCGCTATAGTGTGTCACGTGCCGGAGCGCGCATGGTGCTGGTCGAGCCGCTCAACGCGTTTGATGCGCCGGGGTACTTCCTCAACACGACGCAGCAGGCCTGTGAGATTATAAAAGAGATCAATGCACCTAACCTAAAACTTATGTTTGATTGCTATCATGTTGGCCGAACCGAAGGAGACGTGGTCGGGCAGCTCCATGCATGTCTTGATCATATCGGGCATATTCAGTTTGCCTCTGTCCCGGAACGGGGCGATCCCTCAGGTGGAACGCTCGATTACCGTAGCGTTTTTGCAGCCATTGATGCGCTTGGTTGGAAGCGGCCTTTGGGGGCGGAGTATCGTCCGAATGGCCCAACCGAAGCCTCGCTGGGCTGGATGAGCCCGGACAAGTAACCAAATTTTGTTCGATTGCCTCGCAGACCGGCCCTGACAAAACGTCCCGAACTGCCTATCTTTTGGGAAATCCAGTCGCTGGGAGAAAGCGCAATGACCGATCAGTCCCGTTCTTCGTTGATGACGCGCCGTGCCGTGCTTGGCCTCGGGGCTTTGGGCGCGGTTGGCGTGGCTGCAGGCGGATGGGTGATGCTGTCTCGTCCCAGCTTTGCAGGACAAGCCTTGAGCGTAAGCGAGGCGCACAAGTCGGCGACGGGCGGTCAGATTTTTCTGATCGACATCCGGCGACCGGATGAATGGCAAAAAACGGGTGTCGGCGAAGGCGCGCATCCCATTGATATGCGGCGCAAGGATTTCGTTTCGGCACTGGATCAAGTGACGGGCGGCGACAAAGCCGCTCCTGTGGCCCTCATTTGCGCGCGCGGGGTACGCTCGGCGCGGATGAGCAACATGCTGACAGAGGCCGGGTACACCAACATCATCGATGTGCCCGAAGGGATGCTTGGATCTTCCGCTGGTCCGGGCTGGCTTCAAACCGGATTACCGGTTCGTGACGTCGAAGGCTGACAGAATGCGCGCGACATGTGCAGGCGCCGCGCTGGCGTTGACAGTGATGGCAGGCATGGCGCAGGCCTCCTGTGGTCCTGAATCCGGGGCTTGCGAAATTCAAAGTGGCACCTATCACATCAAACTGCCCGAAACGCCCGGAGATGATATGCCGGTTGTGGTGTTCCTGCATGGCTTCGGTGGAAGCGGGCAGGCCGCGATATCGCGGGATATCATGGTCGAACCGCTACGCGCGCGCGGCTATGCGGTGATTGCCCCCAATGGGGTTCCGCGCGCCGAAGGTCGTCCGGCGAGCTGGACATTCTATCCCGGCTGGCCAGGGCGGGATGAAACGGCCTTTCTCAAAGATGTGGTGGCCGATGCCGCAGACCGGTTTGGCACGAGTGCGGACACCGTTTTGCTCTCTGGCTTTTCCGCTGGTGGTTTCATGGTGAACTACCTGGCCTGCGATGCTCCGGATACCTTTAGTGCCTATGCGCCTGTCTCAGGTGGGTTCTGGCGGCCGCATCCCGTGGAATGTAATGGGCCGGTCAGGCTTTTGCATACCCATGGCTGGGCGGATGGCACGGTGCCGTTGGAAGGCCGCAAGCTGGCTGGTGGGCGGTTCCAGCAGGGCGATATTTTTGCCGGGCTTGAGATTTGGCGCGCGGCGAATGAATGCAGCGATGAAAAGCCCACAGGTTTTGGCAAAACCGGCAATTTCATGCGCCGTGTTTGGGGTAACTGTGCCGATGGAGGAGCGCTGGAAATGGCGCTTTTCCCCGGAGGGCACACGGTGCCCGAAGGTTGGGCTGATCTGGCGCTCGATTGGTTCGAAGGGTTGAACTAAGCCTTATTCAGCCGCGGTAGGTTGGGCGTCACCATCTAGTGTGGATTTCAGTTCTTTGCGGTAGTGCCGGGCGGCACGTGTGACCTGTGGTTCGCGCCACATTTCGCGCGTGCCCATCAGCTTGGCGACAAGGCCACGGAGTGACACGCCGCTCAGCGCAGACAGCGGAACGGCCAAGGCCAGGCTCACGGCGATGGGCAGAAGCCACAAGGACACCAGGCCAGCCGCCATGCCAGCGATCAAGGCAATGCCACTGATGGTTTCAAGCGCGTGGCAGATGATAAGTGTCCGCAGACCGTAGCGACCGCCATCGCGGAGTTGCGGTGTCCAGCCTTTCTGAATGCCAAACATGGTGCGAAAGACGGCGATCATCTGCTGCACCATAAGGATCGGGGCATAAGCCACGGACAGGATCAATTCTGAGAAAAACGACAGCACGAAGCGGCCCGGCCCGCCATAATCGGCAAACCGCGTACGGGTGAGCGGAATGGCGACGATACCCATGAGCTTGGGTGCAAGCAGCAGCGAGTACATAAGCGCGATGATCAGCACATGCCGCCCTTCGGTCATCTCTGGCCAGGTGGGCATCAGCGGATTGTCTGGCGAGAAATAGGTGAGCACGGAGGCATCCCGGCCCTGACCCATCAGCGCCCACATCACCAGCAGGGCAAACCATATGGGCGAGGCCAGATAGCTCATGGCACCGTGGAACATGTGAAAGCGCGAGGCCGGGCGCAAACCGCGCGTGGCCAGCAAACGCAGGTGTTGCAAGTTGCCCTGGCACCAGCGGCGGTCGCGCAGGATGTGGTCGATGAGTGTTGGCGGGGTTTCTTCGTAAGAGCCGCGAATACGCGGCAGCACACGCACGCTCCACCCGGCGCGGCGTAGAAGGCCTGCTTCGACGAAGTCGTGGCTCATAATGAGCTTGTCTTCGCGCCCAGTGAGGGAGCGCATGAGCGGAAGGCCCGCCGAAGAGGCGAAAGCACGCGTGCGGATGATGGCGTTGTGGCCCCAGTAGTTGCCCTCTTGCCCGGTCCAACGTGCCAGACCTTCCGACAGGGCAGTGCCGTAGACGCCATTGGCAAACTGCTGCATCCGGGAGAACACGGTCTGCGCGCCAATCAGCTGTGGGCAGCTTTGGATGAGACCCGCGCCGGGATCACTTGCCATGGCATCAGAAAGCCGCGCGATTGCCCGCCCGGTCATCAAGCTATCGGCATCCAGCACCAGCATGGCAGGCCAGTCGCCACCCCAGCGCGTGATCCAATCGGCGATATTTCCAACCTTGCGCCCGGTGTTGGTTTCACGGCGGCGGTAGTAGATTTTGAGACCCGGCGAGAGCGTTTCTCGCAATGCGCGAATGCTCTCTTGCTCGGCGCTGGCAATGTCGGGGTCTTGCGTGTCGCTGAGGATGAACATCGTATAATCATGCCGTCCCCCATGGGACCGAAGCTCTTCGAGCATGGAGCGCGCATTGCCCAGAACATACCACGGCACCTCGTTATAGACGGGCATCAAAAGCGCCACTTTCATGCGCTGGCTTGTCTGCATGCGCGGTGGGGTGCGTGTGAGGGATCCAAGGCCCAGGGCCACGGTACTGACCGTGAGGCAGAGCCAGAAAAAATTAAACGCCATGAGCGACAGAAGAATGCCTTCCACGGCGTTGAGCCCGTCCATGCCGAACCAGCTCCACATGAACCAGCCAAAGCCGAAGGTCGCAAGGATGGCGGGGATGAACACGATGGCGCGCCATAGCGCCGTCTTGTTGTCTGACCGCAATTCCGGGGCCTTTGGGTCTGCGTAGGACACGTCAAAATTCTGCGCAGGCATCTCAAGAGGTGCCTCAGGGGGCATGATATGCAGGCCTTGCGTCATACCGTCCACCGATAGAGCCACACCTCAGAGGCCATTTCGCCATCTTTGCGCAGTTGCGCGCGCAATTCGATGTGACGCCGCTCACCGGGGTCAAAGGAGAACGCAAGTCGCAGACCACCCGTGGCCGGGTTGCGCTGCAGCACGCCTTCGCTGGTTTCCACATGGGGCGAGTAGGTGTGAATGTCGAGAGCCTCGGGTCCGTCGTCAAATAGCGGGCTGTCCTCAAAATCGATGACGACCACACGGCCCTCACCAAAGAGCCTCCGACCCATAGCGGTGTTCAGTACCTTGGGCAGCTTTTTCTCAATCGGCGCGTCCACACCCCAGGTCAGACGATAAGAGAGATCAACCTGCGCACCGGCCTGCATAGGCTCGGATGGACGCCAGTAGGCGACGATATTGTCGTAAATTTCTTCTGCAGTGGGGATCTCGACCAGAGTCACCGCGCCTTTGCCCCAATCGCCTTTGGGTTCAACCCAAAGCCCGGGGCGGTTGTGATAAAGCGCCTCAAGGTCGGCATAGTCTTCCAACTCGCGTGCCCGCTGCATCAGGCCGAAACCACGCGGGTTGGTGTCCACAAAGCTCGAAATCTGAAGCTGTACCGGATTGGCCAGCGGGCGCCAGATCACCTCGCCATTGCCGTTCCACATCATGAGCCCGTCATTGTCATGCACAGCAGGGCGGAAATCATCAAAGCGATTGCGGTTGGTCTCATCAAAGAGGAACATCGAGGTGAGCGGCCCGATGCCCACGTTATCCAACTCGACGCGCGGGAAGAGCGTTGCGTCAACCTCCATCACGCAGTCAGGACCAGGCGTGATGTCGAACCGGTAGGCACCTGTCACACTTGGGCTGTCCATCAAGGCATGCAAAACCATGTTCTTTTGGTCCGATCCCGGGGCCTCCAACCAGAACTTGACGAAATCAGGGAATTCTTCGCCTTCGGGCGCGCCGGTGCGCAAAGCCAATCCACGGCCCGAAAGGCCGTAGGTTTGACCGATACCGATGGCGCGGAAATAGCTGGCACCCTGGAACACGCAAAATTCCGTCTTGTACTCCGGATGCCCAAGGTCGGTACGCAAGCGCAGGCCGGAATAGCCCAGCGTGCCGGCAGTTTTGACGAGATCGGGGACAAGTTTGCCCTTGTTGAAATTGTCGAGCGTGAAGGGCACTGGTTCGGCCATGTCATTCTCGACCGAATAGACCTTGGTCGCGCGCGGGAAATAGAGACCTGGCGCAAAAAAATCGACCTCGTAGGACCGGTCGGTGCCTGCCCAAAGGGCGTTTTCACGCGGGAAGCGAATGTCGCGGTACTGGTCGTAGGTCAGGTTCTGCCAGTCCTCGGGCACCATGTTGCGCGGTTTGTAGTCGCGCGTGGCCAGGTCACGGGCCAACTCGATCACCATATCGCGCGAAAACGCCGCGGCCCCACTCGCCAAGGATGGCAAGGGCAGCATTCCGGGGATCAGGGCCGAAGCCGCGGCACCACCCAAAAGCGCGCGGCGTGTCATGGATGCGGAGGTGTTTGAACGGCTCATGCCTGACCTCCGGCGGTGTGCTTTGGTTTCCAAGGTGAGGATTTGAACCAGCCTGCAACATAGGCGCAAACAACGAGCAAAGCGAAGCCCACAAAATTCACCAATGCATTGGTCCATGGGTCGCGCACGAACCGGTCGCCCACAAGCGTTGATGTCTCGTCCAGCCACACGCCGAGGAACCGGGCCAGAAGCATGGAGAAAACAAAGACCGCGAGTGATTGCTGCCCTACTTTCATGATGATGTTGTTTACCACCCAGGACCATGCGCGCCCGATTTTGAGGTATTTGCCACCTTCGCCCACAGCCGCCCAGGCCAGATAGCCAAGCGCCAGCATGTGCAGATATCGAAAGAGGCCGAAATCTGTTTTGCTGCGCAGAGGTGCCATGTCACGGAAGGTCTGGCGCTGCCAACTGCGGATGGTGTCGTTCCACCATTCTGACTGCCAGTCATAGCTGCGCATACCGACAGAGGAGAAAACGAACGAAAAGATCACAAAGGCCAGAGCAAGACCGATAAGCCATTTGTTCACCGGCGGGCGCGGAATCCACCCGATCATAAGGGCAAAGCCGGTAAAGAAACACAGTTGCCAGCCAAAGGGGTTAAAGAACCAGGGGCGGGTGTCTTTGCCTTCGGGGAACCAATATTGCGCAGGCAATTGCAGCGGCGTGATGTCGGCGTCGGTGAAAAGCTCGCCCAATTCCATATTGGCAAAGCCCCAGAGCACGAAACAGGCTCCGAGTGCTACAAACGGATGGATCCTCGAAAGGGCCATCACCAGCGGGATCATAGCGAGGATCACCATATACATCGGTAGGATGTCGAAATAGTTGGGCACATAGGTCAACGTCATCAGGCCGATGAGATTGCCCTCGATATTGTTCAGAAACGGCCCAAGATTGAGCTGGTCCGTGTAGCTGCGCAGGGTAAAGCCCATATGCGCAAGCCCCAACATGCACATCGTGGTGATCAGGAAGAGACCGATATGCGCCCAATAGACCTGCCAGGTGCGGAAGGCGATGCGCGCTGACCCCATGCCCAGGCCCTGAGTTTGGAAGAGTTTGCCAAAGGCGATGGCCGACGCCATGCCCGAGCAGAAGACGAACATTTCAGTCGCATCGGAAAAGCCCCACCGGGCTGGGATCCAGCGTGTCCAGAGATTGCCGGGCGTATGCGCCAGCAGGATAATGAACATCGCGATGCCACGGAAGAAATCCAGCCGCGGATCGCGCACCGTCGCCTTGGGCAACGCCGGGGCTTCCTTACGTTCCGTGGTCGGTCCATAATCTGATGATGGCGATATTGTCGCCATGGGCTTAGTCTTTCTTTTCAGTAGGCAGGCGTTTTAGGCGTTACTCGGCGGGAACAGAAGCGGCGCTGTAGTCTCCACGACCCGTGGCGATCAGAGTACGGCGGGCGGCGGTGTATCCATCCTCACGACTGGCGCGTTTGGTCTGGCGTTCATCCAGGATGGCTTCGGCCTGATCCAAGAGGCCAGCGCGAATTCCGGCGTCGATTGTCATGCGTTCGAACACATCGCGCTGGGCGTGGCTGCCGCCGGCGAGCTGCATCCCGCCTCGGGCTTGCGCCAGTTTGTGAAAAGCCTCGGTGTAGCGCGCTTCGCCAAAGGCTTCGAGCCCTTCGGCGGCGGCCACACCCGGATCGCTCATCCGGCTACCCATTTCGCAGTTCGATTTGGCGTCACGTGCAATACGCTGAAGCATTTTGGCTGTGGCATCCGGTTTGCGGTCACCCGTCAGCGCCAGCATGTAGTGCAGGTCGGCAAAGATCAAACAGCCGTCTTCGGTGCGCGCAGCACTCAATTCAGCCAGCTCATCCCAGCGACGTCCGACATCCACGCCGTCGAGTTCTAGCCGCATCAAGAGCGACGTGGCGTTGGAAATGTCGCGGTAGTCGTCGGTCTGATCCTTGCGAATTTCGGTGTCGTACAGGTCAAGGACTTGGTCCATTTGGCCCAGGTCGAGATGCATGAGCGCTTTGTGCCACCACACGTGATAGCGGAAATTGTTGCAATGCGCCCAGGCACTTTCGCGGCCCGACAACCATTCCAGACCCTTGCGGGCATTGGCCGTCATGTCATGCACATGCGCAACGGCATGCAGGCCCCAGGCATCATCGGGCGCCATCCAAAGCGCCTGACGCCCAGCGATTTCTGCCTTTTCGTACTCCCCGGTTTCCTCAAGAGCGAAAGAATGGCATCCAAGCAGATAACCGCGTCCTTTGTGGTCTGGACCGTAGGCTGGCATGATGCGCTCAATAGACTCCCGCATCCCTGTGGCATCGCCCAAAACAAAGCGGATCGCATGGCTCAGCTTCATGGCAAGCGCGTCTTCGGGGTGGTCGCGCAAGATGTCTTCAAGTTTAGCAATTGCACCGCTGGGCTGGCCATCCAGCCAGACGCCAAGCGCCTCGACATAACGTTGCTCGCGTGGGGTGATGTGACCCTCGGCGGCGGAGGATTTTGCCTCTGCATATGCGTCATGAGCAGTCTGCAGCACTTCGCGGCGACCCAGCAGAATGTAGAACATACCCTTGACGGCGTGACCCAAAGCAAACCCTGGTTCGACCTCAAGCACATCGCCAAGATGTTTAGGCGTCACAGCGGCATGCGCCAGAAAGGCCAACAACGTGTCGTTCCAGGCGTCCAGTGCGCGCGGGCTTGTCAAAGTGGTCGGTTGACCGAAAACATCAAACTGCATCTTTACTTCCATTTCTGTCGCGGTCAGGTCCGCTGTCTGTGATTAACAAAGACATAGGGTGAGCGCATAACGGTATCGGCGCGTCTAACGAATTGGTGAAGTCATGTGTGAGGTTTCGTTATGATAGTTGCGGAAAACTGCCGACAAACGCACGCGCATAAGTAGAAACCATGAGAAAGTTCAACAGTTTGCTTGATTTTGCGAGGTGCGGGTAATGGCAATAATGCTGCACTGCAACAATTGATTCGCAGCAACTGCGCTGAATCTGCTGTGGTAAGGGTGCTCAAAATCTCGCATTGCGCCTAAGATTCAGGCATATCGAGGATGAAGATCAGAGTCGACCGTCGTACCCACCTGGTTCGATTTCGGCGGCGATCACAGTGAATCGATCTGCTGTCATTGCGCTTTGCAAGGCAGCGCGCAGCTCTGGGCGCGATGTTACCGTGTGACCATACCCTCCAAAAGCCCGGCCCATGGCTGCAAAATCATGCCGCGCAAAATCCACGCCCTTATTGGCAAGCTGCCTTTGGCGTTGTTTCAATTCGATCAGCGCAAGGCTGGCATCCACAAACACCAAAAAGATCGGGTTCACGCCCATTTCCGCCGCGGTGGCAAGTTCACCAGCCACCATTAGGAACCCCGCATCACCCGAAAAGCTGATGACCGGGCGACCCGGTTCTGCGAGTTTGAGTCCCATGGCCATCGGGACTGCACAGCCCATGGTGCAGAGCGCTGAGGATTGGATGAGGCCACGTGGTTCGTCGCAGCGCCACATCTGGCTTAGAAGGATGCGATGCGCACCACTATCGGCCGTGGCCAGCGTCGTCATTGGCAGAACGGCGCGGGTCTCGGCGATGATGCCGGCGGGACCCCAGTCTTCGTCTTTTCGAAAGGCTTCGGAAAGAGCGTTTTGAACGGCCTGCGGTTCGCCGCCTGGCCAGGTCGCGCGGGTCGGTGTTGTGTTTGCCAGCATTTCCAGCGTTTCGCAGGTATCGGCGACAAAGTTCAGCGTTGCCTGATGCATGTAGTGGGTGTTGGGTGCCGCCGCGATGTCGATCACCATCTGCCGGGAAGGATCAAACGCGTCACGCCATCCTACACGCATTTCGATCGGGTCGTACCCGATACACAACACCAGATCGGCCTGTGCCACGAGCGGAAGAAGATGCTTGTCAGCCAATGGCGAAAGCCCCGCACCACCCAAACAAAGCGGATGATCCTCTGGAAGAATGCCTTTGGCCTTGTAGGTGGTGATGAATGGGATGTTGAACTGTTCCAAAAAGGCACGCAGCACGGTTTGCGCGTCTTCGTAGAGCACATCCAGGCCCACAATGGCGATGGGCCGGTTAGTTTTGGCCAATGCCTCACGTGCTTTGGCAGCACCGCCGCCGCTCGGCGCAACTCTGCTGGCCGTAGGACGGTAAGGACGTGCGATATCGTTTGGCGCGGGCGCATCTGCCACGCTGATCGGAACATCGATATGCACCGGACCACAGCGCGGTTCGGTCGCAATCGCCACAGCTTTGTCAGCGATAATGCCAGCCCCTGCGGCGGTAAGGCGAAAGCTCTCCTTGGTGATCGGGCGCAGCACCTGTTGGTGGTCCAGCACCTGATGCGTATAGGTCAACGCTTCATCTGCATCGACACAGCCCGTCAACACGATCATCGGCACGCGGTCCTGCTCGGCATTCGCGATAACGTTGACGCCGTTCATTGCTCCGGGGCCGACCGTGGCCACCAGGATGGCCGGGGCTCCGTCGCGGTGATGGACGCCCTCGGCCATAAAGCCACCGGCGTTTTCGTGTTTGATCAGGTGGAAGGCGATGCCTGCCTTTTCCAGCGCATCCACCAACGTCAGCACTTCACCGCCCGGCATCCCGAACGCGTGGCGACAGCCCGCATCGTAGAGCCGCTCGGCCAAGACATCGGCGGCGCGTTTGGTCTTCGTGGTCATGCAAAGTCCTCGGACAGTCTGTTTGTCCCGACATTGCTGGGAATGTGGTTAGAGGCAAGTCTCTTCACGCCACTGTTATCCGCAAGTAGCCCTATTGTGTAGCCTCAGCCGCAATACTGGCAAAGATTGCGTCCAGCTCAGTCGCAAGACGTGTCAGAGTGTCGCCACCGTCTTCGAGATAGGGGGCAAAAACAAAGCCGGGCCGCTTGTAAGAGAGGGTCGCGGTGCCATCTTCGTTCTCCGTGACATAGAGCCGGATTGGTGCTTCGATCATCGCAGCGGTCGATGTTGCGAGAACCTTGACCGCAAAGTCGTTGTTAAACGCCCCGATGACCAGATTGCCCGGGATCTTGATGCCACGGCTTGCAGCAGCCTTGGTTGGCCCGGCCTGCGTGACGACGATAAGCCCGTTTGACTTCACCGCCGCGCGTGTGTCGCTCACCAGATCGCCATAAGCCTTGGACGTCGGAAATACCTCGAACCCGGTTTGCGCTGACATATCTGCGGCAAGGGCACGCCCGGCAAAAAGCATGACAAGCAGACATGACATCATCAATTTGGAAAGCATAGTCGTCCCCCGAAACACGTGTTTGAGGTCTAATACGTGATTTAGCCACCTGTTGAGGTCACGTTTCGTTGTATGGCGCTAAATCGCCCATACGAAACGAAAAAAGGCCCCAAATTGGGGCCTTTTTTATGGTTTGCCGGGATCGATTAGCCCTTCGCGATCATCTCCGCCGATTTCACGATGACTTCAGCTTGCTTGATCGAGGCAATATCAATCAGGCGGCCTTTGTACGTGGTGGCTCCAAGACCCTTGGCTTTGGCGTCTTCCATGGCGGCGAGGATTTCACGCGCCTCATTGACCGACTCCTCGGACGGCGTGAAAATCGCATTACACGCGTCTACCTGATTTGGGTGAATGGCCCATTTGCCCACCATACCCAGCGTCAGCGAACGCAGCGCCTGCGCCTTGAAGCCCTCAGGATCAGAGAAATCACCGAAAGGCCCGTCCACCGGTAAAAGACCGTGCGTCCTACAGGCCGCGACGATATTGGCGGTGGCCCAGTGCCATGGGTCGCCCCAGTAGTTCTCACCATTGCGGTGCATGTAATAGTTTTCCTGCGTGCCGCCGATGCCGGTGGTCTGCATGCCCATATAGGCCGCGAAATCCGCCGCACCGAGGCTCATCGCCTGCATGCGCGGGCTACCCTTGGCGATGTCTTCGACATGCGCGATGCCCATGGCGGTTTCGATGATGCACTCGAACGCAAGGCGTTTCTTGTGGCCCATCGCGATCTCAATTGAGCTGACCAGAGCGTCAACGGCATAGATGTCATCACCCGATCCAGCTTTGGGGATCATGATCATGTCGAGGCGACCATTGGTCTGTTCCAGCAGATCGACAACGTCTTTGTACCAGTATTGGGTATCCAGCCCGTTGATCCGCACGCTGAGGGTTTTGTTGCCCCAGTCGATGTCATTGATCGCTTCAATGGCATTTTTGCGGGCGATATCCTTGTCCGAAGGCGCAACCGCATCTTCGAGGTCCAGGTTGATCACGTCTGCCTTGGACGCTGCCATTTTCTCAAACAGGGCGGGGTTGGATGCCGGACCAAACAGCTGACAGCGATTGGGACGGGGCGGTGCAGGCGGTTGTGGACGAAAACTCATTTTGAGACCTCTTTGTTTAAATCTTGCCGAAAGGCGCTGCGCGACAGCTATAAAATTGCGTGCAGGCGCGCAAGACGCTGTGGACATTTGGCGCTTTCCATCAGTTTGGGATTAATCCTTCGAATTTTATCCGCATATTTGATGAAAAATTCGAATAAATTTTCGAAATAAACAGCATACCGCCGTATATTCACGATGAAATCGCATGGCTTTCGAAGCAAACTGCCGCAAAACTGATTCCTGGGTGGGAGACGCGCCATGATTGAAACACCGTATCTTTTGTTCCTTGGGGACGCCCCTGACATGCTGGCAGCCAAAGTGGCCATTGGCATTCGCGATTGGCGTCCGGATCACGCTTTGGGTCAGATTCGTCTACCCGGATGCGGTGCCGATCTTGGATTGAAGGACCTCACCTTGGCCGAGGCCCAGGCTGCAGGTGCGAAAACGTTGGTTATCGGTGTGGCCAACCGCGGTGGCGTGATCAGCCAGGCCTGGAAAGAGGTGCTCATCGAGGCGCTTGAGATGGGTTATGACTTGGCCTCGGGCCTGCATAACCTGTTGCGGGACGAGGGCGATCTGGTGGCGGCTGCACAAACCTATGGCGGCACGCTGCATGATGTTCGCGTACCCACTGTGGGTTATCCCATTGCCAATGGGGTGAAACGCAGCGGCAAACGCTGTCTCGCCGTGGGCACCGATTGCTCTGTCGGCAAAATGTACACCGCCATGGCGATGGAACGCGACATGGTCGCGCGCGGCATGAAGGCCACGTTCCGGGCGACCGGTCAGACGGGCATCCTGATCACCGGGCACGGCGTGCCGCTCGATGCCGTTGTCGCCGATTTCATGGCGGGGTCTATCGAATACCTGACTCCAGACAATGAAGACGACCATTGGGATCTGATCGAAGGGCAGGGCAGCCTTTTCCACGTCTCCTATTCCGGCGTGACCATGGCCTTGATCCATGGAGGTCAGCCTGATGCGTTGATCCTCTGTCATGAGCCAACCCGCGCTCATATGCGGGGCCTGCCGGATTACACCCTGCCGAGCCTGGAACGCCTGCGTGATACCGCGTTGCCACTGGCGCAGGTGGCCAACCCGGCCTGTCGGGTGGTGGGCGTTTCGGTCAACACTCAGCATATGAGCGAAGCGGATGCCAATTCCTATCTGGCCGAGGTGGAGGGCGATCTTGGGTTGCCCGCGACCGATCCCTATCGCTTTGGGTCTGACAAGCTGGTGGATGCGCTGGCCGCGCTGTAACTTGCCGCGTGCATATGATCCCTGTCGGATGCCTCCGGCGGGGATATTTTGAGCAAAGAGAAAGGGCAGAGCCGTGCAGGTTTCCGTGACACGCGACGTCTTCAAATTGGCGCAGGTGTTTACCATCTCGCGCGGCTCACGCACTGAGGCCAAGGTGCTTACCGTGCGGATCGAAAAAGACGGCGTTGCGGGATGGGGCGAATGTGTGCCCTATGCGCGGTATGATGAAACGCCTGAGAGCGTGACGGCAGAGATCGAAGGCCTGCCCGCGGAGTTTGACCGTGCCGGTCTCTATGATTTGCTGCCAGCCGGAGCTGCGCGCAATGCGGTGGATTGTGCGCTGTGGGATCTGGAGGCGAAGGCGTCAGGTCGTCGTGTCTGGGAACTGGCTGGTCTGCCAAAGCCTGGACCAGAAATCACCGCCTACACGCTCTCGCTCGACACACCCGAAAAGATGCAGGCGCAGGCCGCAGAGCACGCGCATCGCCCTTTGCTGAAGATTAAGCTGGGCACACCTGATGACATGCCCCGGCTGGAGGCCGTGCGCGCCGGTGCCCCCAAGGCGCGCATCATCGTGGATGCCAATGAAGGTTGGAGTGCTGCGGTTTATGCCGATCTTGCGCCGCATCTGGTGCGTCTGGGCGTTGATCTCGTGGAGCAACCTTTGCCTGCCGGAGAGGACGACGCGCTCATTGCTATAAAACGTCCCGTGCCGGTTTGCGCGGACGAGAGCTGCCATGACCGCGCCAGCCTGCCCAAGCTGAAGGGCAAGTATGACGTGGTGAACATCAAGCTCGACAAGACCGGTGGCCTGACCGAGGCACTGGCGTTGAGAGATGCAGCACGCGCCGAAGGCTATGAGGTCATGGTCGGCTGCATGGTTGGCTCAAGCCTTGCCATGGCCCCTGCCACCCTGGTGGCACAAGGGGCGATGGTCACTGACCTTGACGGCCCGCTGCTTCTGGCCGAAGACCGGAATACGCCTTTGATTTTTGACACCGCCGGGGTGCATCCACCATCGGCAAAGCTATGGGGTTAAGCGCATGAGAACCGTTTACGTGAATGGAGACTACCTGCCCGAGGATGAGGCGAAGGTGTCGATCTTTGATCGTGCCTTTCTTATGGGCGATGGGGTCTATGAGGTGACGTCCGTCTTGGGCGGCAAGTTGATTGACTTTGACGGTCACCGCGCGCGGCTGGAGCGGTCCCTGGATGAACTGGATATGCCGCATCCCTCAGTGATGGATGATCTTCTGGACATCCACCGTGAACTGGTGCGCGCAAATGAGATCACCGACGGTCTGGTTTACCTACAAATCACCCGCGGCGCGCCGGGCGACCGGGACTTTGCCTTCCCGGATCGCGACACGCCGCCAACGGTGGTTCTGTTCACCCAAAACAAGCCCGGCCTCGCCGACAGCCCGGTTGCCAAGCAGGGCCTCAAGATCGCCAGCATCGAAGACCTCCGCTGGGGCCGTCGCGACATCAAGACAACGCAGCTTCTCTATCCCTCGATGGGCAAGATGATGGCCAAGAAAGCCGGGTGCGATGATGCCTGGATGGTGCAGGACGGCCATGTGACCGAGGGCACATCGAACAACGCTTACATCGTCAAGGGCAACAAGATCATCACGCGTGCTTTGTCCAATGACATTCTGCATGGCATCACCCGGGCCGCCGTGTTGCGCTTTGCCGAAGAGGCACAGATGCAGGTGGAAGAGCGCAACTTTACCATTGAAGAAGCCAAGGACGCCGATGAGGCCTTTGTCACCTCGGCCAGCGCATTTGTGATGCCCGTGGTCGAGATTGACGGTGCCTCCATTGGCAGCGGCGCGCCGGGCACTCTGGTGACACGGTTGCGCGAGATTTACCTGGAAGAAAGCCTGAAAGTCGCGATCTGAAAACTGTTGCCAGAATTCTCTCCTGTGGCAGAGTGAACGCTGCGAGGGAGAGGTGCGATGAAATTCAGTATTCAGTTATCGGCGGATTACCCGAATAAAACCTACGGCGGTGACCGGGTCTATGCCGACATGCTCGATCAGGCACAGCTGGCCGACAGGCTGGGCTTTGATGCGGTCTCGCTGACTGAACATCACCTGATGAATTGCCTGATGATGCCCGCCCCCTTGCAGTTTGCGGTACACATCGCCGGGCAAACTCAGCGGATCCGGATCATGACTTCGGTCGTCGTCCTGCCCCTGCATGACATGCGGTCCTATGCGGGCGAAGTGGTGGTCGCCGATATCTTCACCGAAGGGCGACTGATGCTGGGTGTTGGCCGGGGCGCGTTCCGCTATGAGATGGAGCGTTTGGGCGTGCCGATGGACGAAACCCGCGCCCGGTTCGATGAATCGCTCGACGTGCTGCAGGCGCTTTTGACCGAGGAAGAGGTGAGTTGGAACGGCGAATACTATCAGTTTGATCCACTCACCATCATGCCGCGCCCGGTGCGCCCCATTCAGATGATGATGGCCGTGATGAACCCCGAAGGCATCTATCACTGCACCAAGCGCGGTTTTCATATCCAGACGACGCCACTTTCCGGCAATCATCAGCTTTTGATCGATCAGGTGAGCGCCTTCACCCGAGCCAAGGAGGAGATGGGGGCGCAGGGCACCGGGCTGACGCTCAGCCTCTCCCGCGTGGCGCATCTGGCGCCGAATGAGATAGAGAAGCAGCGCAAGATTGAAGCGGCACACCACTATTACGGCCGTTTTGACAATGTCTTCACCGGGCCGGGCACAGTGCAGAACGGCATGATCGAGGAACTGCCCTGCGCCACGCCGATGGACGAGCTGGGCGAGAGCCTGCTGATTTGCACCCCGCAAGAGATGATCGACAAGCTCGCTCCCTATGCCGAACTGGGTGTGGACCGGGTTATCCTCAACGTGAATTTCGGGCTGGCAGCCCAGGACACATTGGACACGATCCAGATGTTTGCCGAAGAGGTCATGCCCGCCTTTGAAGCACAGGTGGCCGCAGAATGACGGACGTGATCGACTGCGAATTCAGCGTTGAGGGCGCAGGCCCGCCGCTCTTTCTCATCCACGGCATTGGCGCGGCACGGGACACTTGGCGCAAGGCGCTGCCGGTTCTGACGCCGCATTTCACCGTTGTGACCTATGATCTGCGCGGACACGGGGCCTCGCCTTTGCCAAAGGGCGAATTTGGCCTCGACGAACTGGTGAATGACCTCGAACGCGTCCGCGAACGCACCGGGTTTGAGACAGCGCATTTCGCCGGCCACTCGCTGGGCGGCATGATTGGCCCGGCCTATGCGCGGCGGTTTCCTGAGCGCGTCTTGTCTTTGGGACTATTCTCCACCGCAGCTTTCCGCACCCAGGATGACTGCACCAAGGTCTGGGCTGTGGTCAAGGCCATGGAGGAAAAGGGCATCCCGCAGGTTCTGGGCACCCTGACGGACCGCTGGTTCACTGACGGGTTTATCGCGGAGCACGGCGATGTGGTAGAACGCCGTCTGGCGCAAGTGATCGGCACAAATGCAGAGGTTTTCCTCAATGTCTTCCGCATCTATGCGGGTACCGAAATGTCCCCCTGGCTGCACGAGGTGATGGCGCCCTCTCTGGTGCTGACGGGAGAAAACGACGGCGGCTGCAACCCGCGCCTGAACCGGTTAATCGACGCGGCCCTGCCGCATTCAATGCTGGTGATTTTGGAGGGATACAAGCATTCGTTGCTGCTCGAAGCAGGCGATGTTGTCGCGCGGCACATCGTGGAGTTTGTGCAGAGGTTGGAGGCGTAGGCCGGGATTTCATCCCGGCATTTTCGAGCGGCGGATTGGCGGGGTGAAACCCCGCCCTACTGCGACTAAATTCTTTTGGCTATGTTGTTGTTAAAGTATTGGGGGTCATGGCTGACTTCTTCTGTGAACCACTCGGGTTTTTCAAACTCAGTTTCTTCTGAAGGAAGTTCTACTTCCGCTATGCAAAGATCAATTTGAGGAAAAACATCGACCTCGGCTACAAGTCCATCTCTAAGAGGATACAGGTATCGGTTTTTCTCAATAACTTTTGAGCACATGTCAGCAAGCAACTGCTCAGCATCTGGTATCGGAATTTCGTATTCATACTCGTTTCGGGATATCCCTGTAGTAACCCCTTTTATTGCAAGCGATGCGAAACCGTCCTCGACCCTCACCCTTACAACACCCGTTGGGGAAGACATGATATTTCCCTGTCTGATTTTGGAGTAATTGGTTTCCATAAGTTTCGAGAAGGTTGGATGTCTCGAGTTAACGAGAACTTTTCTTTCAATTTCTTTCGCCATATTTCTCCTTACACATGCGCTAGGGTGATACTTGAGTCTCAAGTTTTTACGAGGCTGCCGTTCTTTAAACCTCCGCCACAGCCTCCACAAACCGCGCAATCTCATCCTCGGTGTTATAGTAATGCACCGAAGCGCGGGCGAGGTAGTCAATCCCACGCGGACCCAGATCAAGCTGTGCGCTGGTGCGGTTTGAGACCGAGATATTCATGCCCTGCGCGTGCAGCTTGGCGGTGATCTTCTGCGGCGTCATGCCGTCCTTGGTAAACGTCACGATCCCGCATTTGCGGGTGCCAAGGTCCTGCACGGTGACACCCGGGACTTCTGCCAATTGGTCGCGCAAGAGCGCACCCAGCTCCGTCACGCGGGTCTCGATCGCAGGCAGGCCCACAGACCGGGCATACTTTACCGCCGCGCCCAACCCAATCTGCCCCGCCACAAACCGTTCCCAGTTTTCAAAGCGCAGCGCATCTGGGGCCAGCTCATAGGTATCCGCACTCGTCCAGGTAGCCGAGAAGAGATCAATGAACGGCGGCTCAAGCTCCGCAATCAGCCCTTCACGCACATAAAGAAACCCTGTGCCGCGCGGCCCGCGCAGGTATTTGCGCCCCGTGCCCGAAAGCATGTCACAGCCCAGCTTTTCCACATCCAGATCAATCTGCCCCGCCGACTGACACGCATCGAGCAGGTAGTAGAGCCCATGCGCCTTTGCAATCTTGCCCACCTCTTCGGCCGGGTTCACCAACCCGCCCTGCGTCGGCACATGCGTCAGCGCAATAAGCCGCGTCTTGGGCCCAATAAGCCCCGCAATCGCATCCACATCCACCTGACCACTGGCATCCGACGGGATAAGGTCAATCTCAAGCCCCCGCCGCTTGGCCTGCAGCATAAGGCCCAGATAGTTCGATACATATTCCGATGCGTGCGTCAGAATGCGATCGCCGGGTTCCAGCGGCAGGCTGAAAAACGCCATGTCCCAGGCGCGCGTGGCATTCTCAATGAAGGCAATCTCGCCTGGCTTGGCATTCAGCAGACCGGCCATCTGCGCATAAAACGCAGCACACGCCTCTTTCGCGGCATCATGCGCCTCATACCCGCCAATCCGCGCCTCAAGCTCCAGATGCCCAATCAGCGCATCCTGTACCGGCAGAGGCATCAGCCCCGCACCGGCATTGTTGAAATGCAGCACGTCCTCACAGGCCGGCGTGTCGGCGCGCAGGCGGGCGATATCGAGGGTCATGCGCTAGTCCTTCTTGCCAACGTTCTCGGCAAACGCCTTGTCAAAGGCCTGTTTCTGATCCCCGGTGGCCTCGGTCTGGTAATTGGTTTTCCACTCCTCCATGGTCATTCCGTAAAAGGTCTCGCGCGCCTCGTCTTTTGACATCTCAATGCCACGCTCGTTTGCCGCTTCCTGATACCAGCGGCTCAGACAATTCCTGCAGAACCCGGCGAGGTTCATCATGTCGATATTCTGCACATCCGTGCGCTTTTCCATGAGGTGCGCGCGCAGGGTGCGAAAGGCAGCGGCCTCAAGTTCGATGCGGGTCTGGTCGTCCATGTCGGTCATCTCCTTCACTTAAAGCATACGCTTGATATAGGGCTGCTGAATGTCATCCAAACGCACCGTTAGGCTTCCGACATCCGCCAGATGCGCCTCCAACGTGCTCAGAATAAGCTGCGCCAGCTCCATGCGCACCTCATCGCTGCGCCCGGGCAAGAGTAAAAGCGTGGCATGGGCAAAGCTCTGCGGCTCTACCCCGATGCGGCTGGCATTGGCGGCAATCGTGCGTGTGCGCACGGTGTCAGGGGCGGTAATCGCAGGATGCGCCGCAAACTTGTCCCACAAGTCATCGCAAAGCGCCTGGAGATCGTGGCTGTCTTCCAGCCCTTTGGAATGTTCAATAATGATATGTGGCATGGCTGTTTCTCCTCGCGCGATTAGGGGCAAACCCACCTCTGTACGCAACCGAAATCTGCTTGTGCTGCCTGACTAAAGACCGGCACGTTCCGCCGCCGCTTCCAGCATCGGTGCAAGCCGGTTGGCCCAGGCGCCCTGATCCTCGGGCCTTTCAATGAGATCATTGCGCAACTCCAGAAGCGCGTTGGGCCGCTGAAATGCAATCGCGTGCCGGGCAATCGCATCGCCGGGCAGGTGACCCGAATAGGGCTCGTTGGCCCCTACACAGATATCTGGCTCGGCCTCCAGCTGGGCGATCAGAGGATCAGTGAGGCGTGTGTCAGCAGCAAATAGAACACCCACATGCCAGGGTCGGGGGTGTTGGCCGCGAAGCTGACGGGTGAAGCTATGAACAGCGACGATGATCGTGTCGTCCTGACGTGCTGCCAGCTCGGCCAGAGCTGTATGATAGGGGCGGTAACACCGATTGAGCCGCAGGTTCAGCTCGGTCTCGTCGATATGCCGGTTTGCGGGGATGATCGTGCCATCATAAAGCTTCATCACCAAGGTTGGATCGTCTTCGCCCCGGTTGGGATCAATGACCAGACGCGAGAAATTCGACGTGATGCAAGGCGCGCCAAGCGCCTCGGCTAGCGCAAGCGACACGCCAGCGGCACCGGGATCAAAGGCAATATGGCGACTCATATCCACGGCCGAGAGACCCAGTGTGCCATCGCCAACAAAGCTGGGTACGGTGTTGGTGGCATGATCGCAGGTCACGAGCCAGCGCGATGCGCGCTCTTCTCCGGTGATGTAATATGGGTGATACGTCATCGTGGTGTTGTGCCTCTGACCGACGCTCTAGACCAGAAGCGAAGGAAAGGGAATTGCACAAAAATGACGTGACATTGTTAGCGATAACGACATATAGAGACCCGCGCACTGGGACAGGAAACACATGAGACGCCACCGTAACGTGAAAATCGTGGCCACGCTGGGGCCAGCCTCGGAAACCTATGAGACCATCAAGGCACTGCATGAAGCCGGCGCAGATGTGTTTCGGCTTAATATGAGCCATGGCACACATGACTCGATCCGCGAAAAGCACGAGATCATCCGCAAGCTTGAGGCCGATCTGGACAGTCCGATTGCCATTCTTGCGGATCTTCAAGGGCCAAAACTGCGCGTGGGCGAGTTTGCCAATGGCGAAGAAGAGTTGGTCGAAGGCGCGTCGTTCCGCATGGATCTGGATGACAAACTCGGCACGGTTGACCGCGTAAACCTGCCGCATCCCGAGATTTTTCAGGCGCTGGAATCTGGTGCTGCGTTGCTGGTGAACGACGGCAAAATCCGGTTAAAGGTCAAATCCTGTGGACCCGACTTTGCAGATACCGAGGTGATCACGGGAGGCACGATTTCCGACCGCAAGGGCGTCAATGTGCCTGATGTGGTCCTGCCTCTGGCCGCTTTGACAGACAAGGATCGCGAAGACCTGGAATTTGCCTGTTCTTTGGGTGTCGATTGGCTCGCGCTCAGCTTTGTACAGCGGCCACGGGACGTGATCGAGGCCAGCGCACTGGTGCGTGACCGGGCGGCCATCATGGTGAAGATTGAAAAGCCAGCGGCGGTCACAGATTTTGACGCCATTCTCGAAGAAGTCGACGGCATCATGGTCGCGCGCGGCGACCTGGGTGTTGAACTGCCTGTTCAGAACGTCCCGCCTTTGCAAAAGCGCATGGTGCGCAAGTGTCGTGCGGCGGCCAAGCCCGTGATCGTTGCGACGCAAATGCTGGAATCCATGATCGAAAGCCCAATGCCGACGCGTGCCGAGGTCTCGGATGTGGCAACGGCGATCTACGAAGGCGCCGATGCGATCATGCTTTCGGCGGAATCAGCCGCCGGTGACTATCCGGTTGAGGCCGTCACAACGATGGACAACGTGGCACGTGAGGTTGAAAGCGATCCGACCTATCGCGAAGTGATCGAAGCCTCGCGCCGGGCCGAACGCATGTCTGTCGCGGATGGCATTGTCGCCGCAGCTCGTGAGATTGCGGAGACAACCGATATCAAGGTAATCTGCTGTTTCACCCAATCCGGGACAACTGCACTTCTGACTGCCCGAGAACGCCCGCGCGTGCCGATCATCGGCATGACCAATATGCGTGACACGGCGCGTCGTCTCGCACTGACCTGGGGCGTGAATTGCGTCATGACCCCACAACTCACGCGGTTCAAAATGGCGGTGGTTAATGCGGCCAAAGCCGCGCGCAATCTGGGCTATGCGGAAGAAAACGATCAGATCGTCGTGACGGCCGGTGTACCTTTCAACGTACCGGGTACAACAAACATCTTGCGCGTAGCCCCTTGTGAAGAAAGCTTAATTTATTCATCTGACCCTGAGTAAACTGCGCTATACTACCTTATCGAGTAGATAAGGAGGTTCAGCAAAGTGGATCCCGACCTGATTTTTACCCTCGGCGTTGTGTTGGGGGTCTTTTCCCTGCCGGCGATGTTTTCGGCTTTTTCAGAAAGACGCGCGCCGCGCGTGGCGGCCTTCACGGTTATTTTGGCAGGCATTATGATCTTGTGGGCGGTCCGCGAGAATCCGGGACGCTACTCATTCTGGGGTATTCCAGATACATTTGTGGAAGTGGTTGCGAAATACCTGACGTGATGGTGCCTTTTGTGCGGGTCTAAGGCCGTCGCGACCGTATTCAATTTGAATCCCTCTTGCCATGTGTGCCAACGCGGCCTATACGGCACGCTCAGTCGCGCGTCCGGCCAATGTGGCATGCCGAGTCGCGTAAATGATGACCGACCTTTGAAGGAGCCGGAAATGCCCAAGATGAAGACCAAGTCGAGCTGCAAAAAGCGGTTCAAGGTGACGGCCAATGGCAAGATCAAGACCGCGCAAGCGGGCAAGCGCCACGGCATGATCAAACGCACAAACAAGTTTATCCGCAACGCACGTGGCACCACAGTGATGAGCGAGGCAGACGCCAAGATCATCAGGCCCATGATGCCCTATTCGCGCTGAGGAGTTTGAGACATGTCGAGAGTTAAAGGTGGAACCGTCACCCACGCCCGTCACAAGAAAGTCGTCAAGGCCGCCAAAGGCTATTACGGCCGTCGTAAGAACACCTTCAAGGTGGCACGTCAGGCCGTCGACAAAGCCAATCAATATGCGACACGCGACCGCAAGAACCGCAAACGGAATTTCCGCGCATTGTGGATCCAGCGGATCAACGCCGCCGTGCGCGCCCATGACGAAGCACTGACATACAGCCGCTTTATCAACGGCCTTACGCTGGCCGGTGTCGAAGTGGACCGCAAGGTTCTGGCTGATTTGGCCGTGCATGAACCAGCGGCCTTTGCGGCCATTGTAGATCAGGCAAAAGGTGCTCTGGCCCAATAAACGCCAGTCGCACGAGGGACAATGAAGACGCCGTTGGTTAACGCCAACGGCGTTTTTGCTTTGATCGGGTTTTAACCCAGTTCACAGAATCCAAAATGCTGCCCCATTTTCATCGCATTTGCGTGCCAATGGTTAATTTGCGCTCGGAAAACAGAGCGTCGAGCAAGCAAATGGGTGCGAAAAAATGGTTAGAACTATCGTTCAAACTGACCGCGAAGAGGGCAAGCTGAGTGAAAAGGCCCTGCGCCTTTTGGCAGCACATGACCGTGAGGTCGAAAATCGCCAGGCAAAAGAGGCGGCTCCGGCCAACGCTTGACCTGCTAACTCCTCTCTGGCGTCACGGACTGTGCTGTCCTAACATTTTGCCAGGATGGATCACAAAGAATTTGTAAATCACATGTCGGGCGACGTCCTGGCACAGCTCAACCAGCTGGATGATGATGCAGGGCTGCGTCATCTTTCTTTGCATTTTGGGCTGATCATTTTCCTTGCCCTTTGGATCGCGATTGATTTGCCGCTTTGGGGACTGATGATCGCCCCGCTTGGGATCGCGATCTGTTTTCTCTTCACGCTTCAGCACGAGTGCACGCACAAGACCCCTTTCGCGACGCCCTGGCTGAACGAATGGGTCGGGCGCATATCAGGCCTATTGATTTTGCAGCCCTTTGAGTGGTTCCGGTACTTCCACCTGGCGCATCACAAATACACCAATGATCCCGAAAAAGACCCCGAGCTGTTGTCCGGGGCCAAGCCGGAAACGTGGCAGGCATATCTTTGGCACATAAGTGGCTTGCCGTTTTGGTGGGCCATGGCGACACAGATCGCAAAGAATGCCGTGGGTCAGGATTTCGGCCCTTACATTCCGGAACGCGCCAAGCCGCGCATTGTGCGCGAAGCGCGCTGGATGCTGGTCATCTATGCTGTGGCCGGTGTCAGCCTGTTTTTCACACCGCTTTTATTGTGGATCTGGGTCCTGCCCTGTCTTTTGGGGCAGCCGTTCCTGAGGCTTTACCTTCTGGCCGAGCATGGCCGCTGTGCCTTTGTCGCGGATATGTTTCAAAACACACGCACGACCTACACGAACCGCATCATCCGCTTTCTGGCGTGGAACATGCCTTACCATACTGAGCACCACAGTCTGCCACAGGTGCCGTTTCACAAGCTGCCTGAGTTACATGATCATATGGAAGGGCATCATCGGGTGACGTCTGATGGATACTCGGCATTTACGCGCGAGTACACGCAAGCCTTGCGCTAGAGGCTCGCATCATGACGTCCCGCAAATTCTCAGATGAACTGATCGCACGCATGCCAGATGGGATGACCATGCCGCCGTTTTTGGTTCAGGTGATGGACTGGCTAGAGGCGCAGGGCGGTCGGCAAACCGAATGGGACGGTCAGGCGCTGGACTTCGACCGGCAATCTCTGGCGCTCTATCCTATTGCAGAGTGGGGCAAACCGGGCACAAGCCTTGCGGCCTTTGGCGATTACGGACGTTTTTCTCTCAAAGGGGCACCACCCCCTGTCGCAGACGAAGACAAACGCGTGTTCCTGTTCTTGCGCACAGGCGGAGACGGCTCTTATGCTGGGTTCTGGCTGGATGAGAGTGGCCAACAATGGATTGTGCATTACGGATCAGGGTCCGGCTCGGATTGGTGGGGTGTGATCTCTGATGATCCTGTGGACCTCTTAAAGCTTATCGCGATTGGCTATGACGAGCCTGCGTTTCGGGAAATGCACGGTAAAACCGTCCAGGAAGCCGCTTTGGACAGCACCGGTGTCGATAGCCTTTATGAGCTGGCGCACATCATGGCCGAAGCACAGAGCGCAGGCATTGAAGACCCCGAAGACTTCCACCGCTCCAAGGAAACGCTGGCCAAAGAGTTCGCAGCCAAGCTGGAACGTGGGGATCCAATTGCCGGGGACTTGGGACAACCTCATCCGCCTTTGGCGTTTCAAAACTTCCTGAAATCTGAGTTTGGGATCGAGACGCCTAAACGCGCATCAGATGTCCTAACGCTCTTGCCAGAAGAGGAAGACCCGTTTGCCCAGTGGCTGCAAGAAACACAGCCGCCGCCAAGCCCAGAAGAGCTTGCGCGGATTGAAGAGATGGCGCGGGAGGCCAAGAAACTCGGGGCAGAGTTCAACAGGGACATCACTGGAGAACAACGGTCCCTAACGGATCGTCTCAAAGGCTGGTTCCGACGATAACCCAACGCTGGCTTGCGCTGAGCCGTTAAGCGGGGTAACTCCACCTCACCAAAATTCAGGTGCATGACATGGACGATCTGAGAGACAAATACCTTTCTGCCATTGCTGCCGCAGGCGACGAAGCCGCGTTGGAAGACCTGCGCGTGCAGGCCGTGGGCAAGAAGGGTGAAGTTGCGCTTCAGATGCGCGAGCTGGGCAAGATGACGCCCGAAGAGCGGCAGGTCATGGGGCCGAAGCTCAATGCGCTCAAGGATGAGATCAACTCGGCTCTGGCGGCCAAGAAAGCGGCGCTCGAAGATGCCGCGCTCGATGCGCGCCTGCGAGAAGAGTGGCTCGATGTCACATTACCGTCACGCCCGCAACGTCAAGGGACCATTCACCCCATCAGCCAGGTGACCGAGGAAGTCACCGCGATTTTCTCCGACATGGGCTTTTCCGTCGCCGAAGGCCCGCAGATCGAAAGCGACTGGTTCAATTTCGACGCGCTCAATATCCCCTCGCACCATCCGGCCCGCGCAGAGATGGATACGTTCTATACCCACCGCGCCGAGGGTGATGATCGCCCGCCACATGTGCTGCGCACCCACACCTCACCGGTGCAAATCCGCGCGATGCAGGCGCAGGGCGCGCCCATTCGGGTGATCGCGCCGGGTCGCGTCTACCGCGCGGATTATGACCAGACCCACACGCCCATGTTCCATCAGGTCGAGGGACTGGCCATCGACAAAGACATTTCCATGGCCAACCTGAAATGGGTGCTGGAAGAGTTCGTGAAATCCTTCTTCGAAGTGGACGCCGTCGAGCTGCGCTTCCGCGCCTCGCACTTCCCCTTCACCGAACCCTCCGCTGAGGTCGATATCCGCTGTTCCTGGGAAGGCGGCACGCTCAAGATTGGCGAAGGGGATGACTGGCTGGAAATACTGGGATCCGGCATGGTCCACCCCAAAGTGTTGGAAGCGGGCAACATTGACCCAACGCAATGGCAGGGCTTTGCCTTCGGCGTCGGCATCGACCGCATCGCCATGCTGAAATACGGCATCCCCGACCTGCGCGCGTTTTTCGACAGCGACCTGCGCTGGCTGCGGCATTATGGATTTGCCGCGCTGGATGTGCCGACCCTGCACGGTGGGTTGTCGCGGTAAGGCGGCAACTGGAACGCTCTGGCAAGAAAGAGGTGGGTTAAAAACCCACCCTACGCTAAGCTGTCTGGGTAAGGAGACCCCATGCCCCTCATCCAACTCGTCTACGCCTCGCAGCCCTTTGGCTTTGACGAGGCAATGCTGGCGGGCATCCTGCTCGATGCGCGGCGCTGCAATGAGCGGGACGACATCACCGGTGCGCTGATTGTCAGGCGGGATCTGTATCTTCAGCTGCTTGAGGGCCCGCAAAAGGATGTGACGGCTTGTTACGCTCGCATTTGCCGGGATGATCGGCATATTGAGCCGAAAAAGCTTGTGCAACGCAGCATCAAGACCCGGCTCTTTCCGGGGTGGGCCATGCTGGATGACCCCGCACAATCCTGGGTCTGGAGCATGGACGACGTGCGCGCAGGCGCCATTGATGAGACCACGGATGACGAGGTTCTGGGCTTTTTTAACCGTTTGGCCGCAGAGCGCGTGACCTCCTTTCCCAAGAAGTAACAGAGAGTTACGCATTCGTGACATGACATCGCGACAGGCGTGGTTATCTTCCGGCTCAAACTGTTACGGAGCTTGCCCATGCGTCGCCTTCTGGCATCCTTACTGCTGTGTCTTGGCCTGCCGGCTTTTGCCGCAACTCATTCAGAGACATGTCACGCGCAAGTGCCCTGTGAACTGGGCGACCGATCCTATCACGTGCTGGAACCGGACGGATGGGACGGCAAAACGCCTCTTCCGGTTCTTTTGCATTTCCATGGCTGGCAACGGCAAGGCACGCTGATCGTCAAGCACGGACGTATCGCAGCGGCGACGCGCAAACGTGGCGTGCTCTTGGTCGCCCCCAATGGCGCGCGCAAGACCTGGGATTTCTGGCACCCTGGCACACCCGACGTGGATTTTGGCCGGTCTGTACTGAAAGACATCAAAGCGCGCTATCCGATCGATGAAACCCGCGTCTATGTCTCCGGCTACAGCTGGGGCAGCAACATGGCCTGGCGTTTTGTCTGCGAGGATGGCGCGGACGTGACGGCGTTGCTGGCCATTTCCGGTACTCTGGATCAGTCCGAAGACTGCGGCACGGCTCCCGGAGAAGTGCGGCAGGTTTATGGCCTCAAGGACACTGTTTTGGAATTTCCCTACGGTCCAGGCGGCGACACCACCTATCCAGTGCAGCTATGGCGGGAGCGGTTGGGATGCGGACCTGAAGGCCAAGAAGCCGGGGACTGGCGGATCACCGAGCACGATCTCTTCACGCGCACGACTTGGGAAGATTGTACGGAAGGGCGCGTGAGCCTTGATATTCATCCGCGCGGGCATTTCATACCCAGAGGCTGGATCGCACGGCAGCTCGACCAGATTTTGGACCTTCCCTATTCCTACCCCTAGACCCGTCGCGCTTTGGCTTGACTCGCCCTCAGCATCGGATCAGCTTCCTTGCAACAAGGAGGCGTAACCATGAAAGATCAGGCGGCAGAGAATTTCACCCTTCGCGCCCGGCGAGAGGGTGGCGGTTCGGCACGGTTGAACAACTGGGGGGCCAATTCGGATTACGGGACGCTGCGCTCGGTGCTGCTGGGTCCGATAGAAAACTACAAGTGGCTGCAAACCTCTTCGGTCTCAAAGAAGACCTTGCGCCGGGGCGTGCCGTTCGATCCTGCAGTGGCCAAGCGCCAGCATGCCGAGATGGTTAGCGCCTACCAAAGCGCGGGTGTCGAAGTGCACACACACGCGCCTGATCCCCATCTGCATTATCAGGTTTATGCGCGTGACAGCTCGGTCATGACGCCCTTTGGGGCAATCATCACCCACATGGCGCAATGGTGGCGGCGCGGGGAAAACTTCCGGGCGATTGAGACCTACCAAAGCCTCGGCATTCCGATTTATGATTTTGTCACCGCAGGCACGTTTGAGGGCGGGGATTTCAACGTCATTGAACCGGGCTGCGTTCTGATCGGCTGGGAAGGTGATGAAGGGCGCACGCAAGAACAGGGCGCGAAACAGGTTGCAAGCTGGATGGAGGCTGAAGGTTGGGAAGTGAAACTGGCCGATATTGATCCATTCTACGTGCATATCGATCTCATGGTGGTGATGCTGGCGCCGAAACTGGCGGCGGTCTGCACGGATTGTACCGATCCCGAAGTGGTCGATTGGCTGCGCGCCAAAAAGATCGAGATTGTCGAGGTGCCGTTTCAGGAAACCATCGCACTAGGCTGCAACGTCGTGGCGCTTGGCGACGACCGGGTGCTCTTGCCCGAAGGCTCCAAAACGCTGAAAGACAAGCTCAAAGCGCTTGGGTTTGAGATTTTTGACCCTGACCTCAGCATGATCACGCAAGGCGGCGGAGGCGTGCATTGCATGTGCCAGAGCCTGATCCGCGATCCCGTGTGAACGATCCGACTCAAAGGAGTGGCTGCGCCACACAGGTTTGCGTGAATGGGGGCCAGCCCCCAAACCCCCGGAATTTTTTCGGCAAAAAGAAATGAGAGCGCTTGGTCTTTTGACATTGCTGTTGGTGCCATTGGCCACCCTGGCCTCTGCGCATGCATCAGAGCAGGGGTTTGTGCTTCTGTTGCCCACGGATATTTACATCATGGCTGGTGTTGCCACCGTGGCTTTGACTGTTGTGGTTCTTGCACTTCTACCGGCCAAGGCAGGACACGGAGTGTTTCGCAGTTTGCCTATGACACCTGTCCCGTCCCTCGGGGCGCGGCATGTCACCAGCCTGCTTTCAACGCTGCTTTTGGCTTTCCTGATCTGGCGCGGGTTCACCGGATCGGGCGATCCTCTGTCGAACCCGATGCCGTTATTCATGTGGACGGTCTGGTGGGTGGGGCTTGTGTCTTTGCAAGGCCTCGTCGGCAACCATTGGCGATGGACCAACCCTTGGACCGGCATTGCGGCGTTGCTGGCCAAGGCAACAGGGTTGCGGGCACCGTTTCGCTATCCGCGCAAGCTTGGGCATTGGCCGGGGGTTGTCATTTTTCTCGGGTTTGCCGCGTTCCTGTTGACCGATCCAGCACCGGCCGATCCTGCACGGCTGGCCGCATACGCAGGGTTCTATTGGTATACAGCCCTTTTGGGCGTGGTGCTCTTTGGGCCTGCCTGGTTGGTGCGTGGCGAGGCGCTGACCCTATTGATGCGCGCCTATGGGCGTATGGGGCTGTGGGGGCGCGCAAGGGGTCGATTGGCTTTTGGCCTTTGGGGTTGGCAGGTTCTGGCAAGACCCGCACCGGCGCTTGGATTGGCTGTGCTGATGGTGGTTCTGTTGGGCACTGGCAGCTTTGACGGGCTGAATGAGACTTTTTTCTGGCTGGGCTTACTGGGCATCAATCCATTGGAATTTCCGGGTCGTTCGGTTGTGATGACGCAAAACCTGGTCGGGTTGGTGGTGTCCAATCTGGCACTTCTGCTTGCTTTTGCAATTTGCCTTTGGCTGGGGGAGCGGTTGGCGGGTATGCGGCGCCCATTGCGAGAGGTGTTTTGCCTTTATGCGCCGTCGATCCTGCCGATCGCGCTGGGCTATCACATCGCGCACTATCTGACGTCCTTCATGGTAGATGGGCAGTACGTCATCAAAATCGCCAATGATCCGCTCGGCAACGGCATGGCATTGCTGGGCCTGGAGGATTTCTATGTCACGACCGGATTCTTCAACACGCCCGGCACGGTCAAGGCCATCTGGCTGAGCCAGGCCGGAGCCGTTGTCATCGGCCATGTTGTCGCGATCCTTCTGGCCCATGCGCTGGCCATGCGCAGCGGGGTGGATACGCGTCGTGCTTTGTTGGGACAGGCCCCTCTTGCGGCGTTCATGGTGGCCTATACATTCTTCGGCCTTTGGCTTCTGGCCTCGCCACGCGGGTTGTAAAACGCTGGACAAACGTGGCTTTGCTTCGCAGGATCAAGCCAAGAGGGCGTTGAACGGCCCCGAATTAGCACCAGGGAGACTTTGCAATGACCAAGTTGATCAACGGAACCACACGCCGCGGGGCGCTCAAGACCTTGGCCGGGGCTGCGGCAGGCGCGACGGCTCTGCCGCTTTGGGCGCGGTATGCGCAGGCCTCAAGCTCGGAGCCGATCAAGATCGGATTCCAGCAGCACAGCACCGGCATCGGCGCGGCCTATGGGCGCTGGTACGGGCGCACCACAGAGGCTGCGGTCAAACTGATCAATGAAGGCGGCGGCATAAATGGTCGTTTGGTCGAGCTGATAGCCGAAGATGATGGCACCGATCCCAAACGCGGCGCCGAAGTGGTCGAGAAGTTCGCGACGCAGCACAATTGCGATGTCGGCTTCGGCACGCTCTTCAGCCATGTCGTCATTGGATCTTCGCCACGTGCAGGAGAGCTGAAACTGCCCTATTTTGTGGTCTCTGAGGGCCACCATGTCGCCTCAGGCATGCTCAACCGCTACACGCTACAGCCGGGCATCACGGATGTGAAAAGCCAGGTGCAGGCGATGGCCCCCTATGTGTCGGAAAACCTGGGCAAGAAGGTTACGATGATCTTTCCGGACTTTGCCTTTGGTCATGATCACCGTGACTTCTTCTCGGCGGCGATTGAGGCGCAGGGCGGTGAGGTTCTGGAAAAGATCGCCATCCCGCCAACTGAGACCTCCTTCACCAAATACTTCCCGCAGATACCGCGCGAAACCGAGGTGCTCTACCACGTGATGGTCGGCCCGGCTGTTCTGACCTTTGTGAAGGAACTGGGTGAATTCTTCGGCCCCTCAAGTCCGGCAATCTTCGGATTTATCGACAGCCTGGAGGCCGTGGATATCGCCAGCCCGGGTCTGGAGTTCCTGGAAGGCACGTATTTCTGGGAAGGAAATCCGCGCTATGCGCAGGCCGATCAGACAGAGCATGATAAATTCTTCCGCGCGGCTGTGGGTGTCGATGACAACGGAGCTTCAGTGAGCGATCCGACGGATGTGTCAACCTATGCTCATATGTTTGGCTGTTGGGAGACTTTGCACGTGATCAAACATGGCATGGAGAATTCCGGATATCAGGGACCGGGCGACCGCGCCAAACTGATCGAGGCGGTGGAGGCTTTGTCCGACATGCCAGAAGGACGCGCGCACCCCCAAGGAGCCAAGGTATTCAACGGCAAGACGCATCAGGTCTTTGGGCATCAATATATCAGCCGCGTGGAAGAAGGGAAACTCGTGCGGGTTCATACGACGTCTATCGAAGACACGCTCTATCCCGATGAAGTGGATTACACCGCGCAACCTCTTTGACCCCCTAAAGCGCTTGTCGAACCGGTGCATCGGCATCGGTTCCGACGCGCGGAGTGACGCCTGGTGCTGATCTAGCGATGGAATTTGGACCTCACCTTTTGCTGGCCACGCTCGAAGGCGCGGTTACGGCCGCCGTTCTGGCACTGACGGCGGTGGGCCTCAGCCTTGTGTTCGGTGTTATGCGCGTGGTCAACATCGCCCATGGTGAGTTCTACATGCTGGGGGCGGTGATCGCCTGGTATGTGGCGCATATGATGGGCGGGCACCCGGCCTTGGGGTTCTTTGCGGCGCTGGTTCTGGCCCCGCTGCTGGTCGGGGCAATAGCGGTTTTGGCAGACATCACCATCCTCAAGCGCCTCGATTATGATCCCGAGCGCACAATCGTGGCCACGATTGGTCTGCTCTATATCATCCAGCAACTCACCCTGATGACCTACGGCCCCGAGGCGCGCCCGGTCGAGGCCCCGTTCAACACTCGTATCGCGCTTCCGTGGTTTGAATGGGGCGAAGACGGGTTTCAGTTTTACTACCCCTGGGGCCTGTCGACGACATCTTATAAACTTGCGGTAATCGGTGCCGCGGCCGCAGTGCTATTGGGCGTCTGGGCGATGATGGCACGCACAAAGATCGGCCTCCTGATGCGCGCCACGCAAGCCGATCGCGATATGGCGCTGGCCTTTGGGATTCCGGTAGAGCGGGTCTACGCGGTGGTCTTTGGCATCGGTGCTGGGCTGGCGGCGTTGGGCGCGGTTCTGATCGTACCCATCCAGCAGGCGCATTACCTGATGGGGGCGGACCCGCTCTTGCTGGCCTTTATTGTGGTGATCATCGGTGGATTGGGAAGTCTGCCCGGCACGGTCCTGGCGGCATTGTTCATTGGCCTGTCGGACGGCATTATCTCGGTCTTCTTCTCACCGACACTGGCCAAAATCCTGGCGACGTTGCTTGTCGGACTGGTGCTTGTCTGGCGGCCTCAGGGCCTCTTTGGGACACGCACCGCATGAGCGCGTCAGGCCGAGTCATTGCCCTGCATCTGGGCTTGCTGGTTCTGCTTTTTGCGCTGCAATTCATTTTGCCCGCCTATCACCATGGCAACCTGGCGCGGATTATGGTGCTGGCCACCTATGCGGTGGGATACAACATCCTCTTTGGCTACACAGGGCTTCTCAGTCTCGGACATGCGCTTTTCTTTGCGGCGGGCATGTATGGCATGGGCCTGACAATCCAGCATATGGGCTTCACACCTGCGCCAGCTTTGATCGTCGGTATTGTGGCGGGTGCTATCGTGTCCGGCGCACTGGCCCTTCTGGCCCTGCGCACGGTGGGCGTGTCCTTCATGATCGTCACACTCATGTTCGCGCAGGCGGGTTATCTCACAGTGCTCTACTTCGGCGAATACACCCGCGGTGACGAGGGCTTTGTGATCCAACAGGCACAGCGCATTCTCTGGGGCATTGACCTGAGCGATGCCACCAACCGCTATTTCGCCGCCTGGGTGCTGTTCTCGGTGTCCTTTGTCATCTCGCTCTGGCTGGTTCGAAGCCCCTTTGGTCGCACGCTTGTCGCCATCCGCGAAAACGAAGAGCGCGTGCGCATGCTGGGCTATGACACCTTTAAACATAAACTCGCAGCTATGGTCATTTCCGGCACAATATCGGCGGCGGCAGGGGCGTTTTACGGGCTGCTCTTTGGCTATGCGGGGGCCAGCTTTGCCTCGGTGCAATATTCGATCTTCCCGCTCCTGTGGGTGCTCCTGGGAGGGGCTGGCACAGTGCTGGGTCCGTTTGTCGGCACGCTCTTCATGTTCTACCTCATCGACCTCAGCTCTGGCGTGACCTCGGCCTATCTGCTGATCGCCGGTCTGGCGCTGGTACTCTTGACGCTTTTCGCGCCGCAAGGCCTCACCGGAGAACTGCGTCGACGTATCTGGAAGAACCTGCCATGACTATTTTGTCGACGCGAGGACTGAGCAAATCCTTTGACGGGCTGCAGGCGGTCACGAATGTTGATTTTGACCTGCCACAAGGCGAAGTACGCGCGTTGATTGGGCCCAATGGCGCAGGCAAAACTACGCTGGTTGGCATGATCTGTGGACGCATTGAACCCACGTCTGGTCGCGTTCAGTTTGATGGTCAGGATATCACCAGCCTTCCAGCCCATGCCCGGATCATGCGTGGCATGGCCTACACGTTTCAGATCACATCAGTCTTTGCCCGGCTGCCCGTCACCGAAAACGTGGCGCTCGCTGCGCGGCGGAGGTTGACCGGAGGCGCAGTGGACAGCGCTGTGGAGAATGCACTTGCGCGCGTGGGGCTGACTGATGAGGCACATGAAGAGGCGGGCAACCTCAGCTACGGCCACCAGCGGCTCTTGGAAATTGCCATGGGCCTCGCGCAATCACCCCGCCTGTTGATCCTGGATGAGCCAACACAGGGGCTTTCCGAAGGGGAAATTGACGATTTCAAAGCGCTGATCCGGGAATTGGCAGGCGATACCACAATCCTGCTGATTGAACACAACATGAATGTCGTCATGGAAACCGCTGACCAGGTCAGTGTGCTGAACTTCGGCGAAATTCTGGCCGAAGGTACACCGCAGGAAATTCACGAAAACGCCGCCGTGCAGGCCGCTTATCTGGGGACCGGGTGATGCTTGAGCTTCGTAAGATCAACTCCGGCTATGGCGCGGCTCAGGTCTTGCGGGATGTGTCTTTGAGTGTCGCACCTGGCGAAATCCTCTGTCTCATGGGGCGCAACGGGGCGGGCAAAACCACCACGATGCAGACCATCATGGGGCTGCTTCCGCTCATGTCCGGTGAGGTTTTGCTGGACGGCAAGGATGTGGGCAAATTGCCCCCTCATGAGGTGCCGCGCGCCGGGATTGGCTATATCCCGCAAGGACGGCGGCTCTTTACCGGCCTCACCGTGGCGCAGAACCTCGAAGTCGGGCTACAGGTGCGCAACTCGGACAGGGCTGTGCTGGACGGGGTACTGGAGCTTTTCCCGCGTCTACGTGAGCGCATGGATCAACCGGCGCAAACCCTCTCGGGCGGCGAACAGCAAATGCTGGCCACGGCCCGCGCCTTGTGCATTGAACCGAAGGTTTTGCTGCTGGATGAACCAACCGAAGGGCTTCAGCCCTCTATGATCGAAGCCATCCGTCAGGTGGTTGTCAAAATGCGCGAGGCCGGGGTGGCCATCCTTTTGGTGGAACAACGGATTGAGGCGGTTCTGTCGGTGGCTGACCGCGTTGCGTTTATTGAAAACGGACGCAATGGCGAAACCATGACGGTCGAAGCCCTGCGGGCCGAGCCTTCTATCATTGACCGATATGTGGGTGTCTGAGGGTTGGATTTGAGTATTTGGAGAACAGTGAAGGCCATGTGCTTTGTTGACAGGTCAAAGGCCGCTGCCGCACGATTGTTTATGTGAGGAAGTGAAAAGGGATACCGTTTGAGCCTCTATCACCGACCCGAGACGTTGAACGACGCGCTGGCGCTTTTGCAAAGCGGCGAGATGCGCATTGCGGCAGGGTGCACGGATCTTTTTCCGGCGACCGAGGCAAGAGCATTGTCAGGTCCGATCATGGACATCACCAACATCTCGGACCTCACAGGCATCTCGGAAACAAAAGATGGCTACAGGATCGGTGCGGCGACCACGTGGAGTGATGTGATCAAGGCCGATCTGCCACCGGCTTTTGGTATGCTCAAGGAGGCGGCACGCGAAGTGGGTTCGGTGCAAATCCAAAATGCAGGTACTGTGGCTGGCAATCTTTGCAATGCATCTCCCGCCGCCGATGGCATGCCCTGCTTGCTGGCATTGGATGCAACGGTTGAGCTGGCCTCTACGTCAGGGCGCCGGATGCTTGCACTGAGCGATTTTATCACCGGGCCGCGTCAAACAGCCCTTGCGCCAGATGAGATGGTCGTCGCGCTGCATGTGCCTCAAAGCGCATGCTCTGGTGTGTCGCGCTTTCGCAAGCTGGGCGCGCGCAAGTATTTGGTGATTTCCGTTGCCATGGTCGCCGCGCGTTTGGGTGTCGTGAATGGCCAGATCGAAACGGCAGCAATTGCGGTCGGCTCCTGCAGTGCGGTGGCACAGCGGCTCTCAAGTTTGGAAAAGGGGCTTGTCGGGCACGAGGCCACGCCGAATGTGCTGGAACAAGTGAATGTTGCACGTGTCTCGGAGGCGTTATCGCCCATCGACGACATCCGCGCCGATGCCGCCTATCGCTCAGAGGCCGCAACAGAACTGGTGAAACGCACACTTGAGGACCTGTTACACACCGAGGCGCTGGTATGAACCGCCCTCTGGACACCATGACCTTGACGGTCAACGGTCAGGCATACAGCCTTCCAGCGGACCCGGCCCGCAGATTGAGCGAGGTTTTACGCGACGGGTTAGGCCTACGCGGCACCAAGGTGGGCTGTGACGCAGGCGATTGCGGGGCGTGCACGGTTCTGGTCGATGGCGCACCGATTTGCGCCTGTCTCACGCCACTGGCGCAGGTCGAGGGCTGTCATGTTGAAACGGTGGAGGGTCTTCAAGACACAGCACTGCAAGAGGCTTTCCTGCGCCATGGCGCGGCGCAATGCGGCATTTGCACACCCGGCATGGTGATGGCCGCGACGGCCTTTCTGCGTGAGACCAAGGCACCAACACGGGCGGGGGTGGAAGAGGCCCTCGGCGGCGTGCTGTGCCGATGCACCGGATATACTCGGATCATTGATGCGGTGCTGGATATCGGGCAATCCGGTTTGCACAACATGCCTGATGCAGGCCATGCGGTAGGCGCAGATGTACCACGTCTCGACGGTGCGCCAAAGGTGGCAGGCTCCGAAGTCTTTGGCGCGGACCACCAGATGACCGATGCACTTTTGGTTCGCGCCGTGCGCGCGCCCAAAGCGCCTATGGAGTTCACCTTTGGTGACATTGGCGCATGGGCGGCGTCACAGAACGTCCATGTCTTCACCGCCGCCGATATTCCCGGACAGAACCGGTTTGGCGTCATCCCCGCCTTTGCCGATCAGCCTGCCCTGGCAGAGGCCCGCGTACGCCTGCAGGGCGAGGCGGTGGCGCTGGTGGCCGGACCGCCCGAGCAGATTGAACAGCTTGACCTCAAGAGCTTTCCAATCACCTGGACCGCCACGCCGGACACAGAGCCCGTACATGCCGCGCACCCTGATAACATCCTGATTACCGGCAAAGTGCGCCGCGGGGAGGCCAAAAAAGCCCTGTCGCGCGCCGCGCATGTAGCCAAAGGGGCGATGCAAACGCCCTATGTCGAGCACGCCTATATCGAGCCTGAGGCCGGCATCGCCTGGATGGACGGGGACACGCTTGTCATTCAGGCCTGCACGCAGGCCCCTGTGATGGACCGCGACGAAACCGCGCTGATCCTTGGCCTGCCGGAGGACAAGGTCCGCATCATTCCCGCCGCAACCGGCGGCGGCTTTGGCTCCAAGCTTGACATCTCGCTGCAACCTCTCATCGGCCTTGTCGCGCTCAAGACCGGAAAACCTGCACGCATGATCTATTCCCGCTCTGAAAGCATGGCCACGACCACCAAACGCCACCCATCGCAAATGACAGGCCAGATCGGCTGTGACAAAACAGGCCGCATCACCGGCATGGTGTTTGACGGGGATTTCAACACCGGGGCCTATGCAAGCTGGGGGCCGACCGTCTCGGGGCGCGTGCCGGTGCATGCCTCGGGGCCGTACTACATCCCGAACTACCATGCCGAGGCGCGGGCCAACTATTCGTATCAGCCAATTTCCGGCGCATTCCGGGGGTTCGGTGTGCCCCAGGCCGCGATCCTGCAGGAATCGATCTTTGACGACCTTGCCGCAAAACTCGGCATGGACCGGCTCGCCTTTCGTCAGCTCAACGCCTTGCAAGACGGGCAAGACACCGTCTGCGGACAGACGCTTCACGGGGTCGGGATCGCCGCCTGTCTGGAGGCCCTAAAGAACCCGTGGACCGCCGCTTTGGCCCGCGCCGAGGCTGCAAACGCAAAGGGCGGCATCCTGCGCCACGGCGTTGGAGTGGCCTCCTGCTGGTACGGCTGCGGCAACACCGCCATTGCCAACCCGTCCACCATCCGCGTGGGCCTGACGGCGGAGGGCGCGCTGTGCTTGCATCAAGGGGCCGTGGATATCGGGCAAGGCTCCAACACCGTGATCCCACAGATCTGCGCAGACGCGTTGGGCCTGCCCCTGGCGCAGTTTCAAATCATCGGCGCAGACACCGCCCTGACGCCGGATTGCGGCAAAACCTCTGGTTCACGCCAGACCTATGTCACCGGAAGTGCGGCCCTGCGTGCCGGACAGGCGTTGCGCGCACGTATACTGTCGATGACCAATATGGGCGCAGAGGCAAGCCTGTTGCTGCAAGGCACCACATTGATCGTCAGCGATGGCACCGCGGAACGTAAGATCGCCTTGCAGGATCTCGAGGCAGATGCGCATGGATATGTCCTCTCTGCCGAAGAAACCTATGATCCACCCACGCAGCCACTTGATGAAAATGGTCAGGGCGCGCCTTATGCGGTTTACGGCTATGGCGCGCAGATTGCCGAACTCTCGGTGGACATGCGCCTTGGCACAGTCAAGGTGAGCAAGATCACCGCCGCCCATGATCTGGGGCGCGTGATCAATCCCGGCCTTGCCGAAGGGCAGGTGCATGGCGGCATCGCGCAGGGTCTTGGTATGGCGCTGATGGAAGTGTTTATTCCCGGCCGTACCGAGAACTTGCATGACTACCTGATCCCAACCACAGGCGACATGCCGCAGATCGAAACCATCTTTGTCGAGGTCCCTGACCCCGAAGGCCCCATGGGGGCCAAAGGCCTTGGCGAACACGTTCTCATCCCCACGGCTCCGGCCATCCTGAATGCCATCCGTCATGCCACCGGCGCGTTGGTCACGCAGTTGCCAGCCCTGCCGCATCGCGTGTTGGCGGCGATCAAAGAGGCGCAGGACAAATGACCGAACGCCCGGCCAAAGAGGATAAGATCCGCTGCGATGCCTGCCCGGTCATGTGCTACATCGCGCCCGGCAAAATCGGGGCCTGTGACCGCTACGCCAATGAGAATGGCAAGATCATCCGCTGTGATCCTCTGACCGTGCTCGACCGCCGCATTGAAACGGGCGGCGAAATCCGGCCCTTCCTCACATCCGACTGGGACGGAGAGGTAATTGGCACCGAGGATGTCTTTGTCTCCGGTGTCGGGTCCGGCACCACCTATCCCGACTATAAACCTGCCCCCTTCATCGTCAGCCGCGAGGTTGATGGCGCGGATTTCGTCACCGTCGTGACCGAAGCGATCTTTTCCTATTGCGGCGTGAAAGTGAAAATCGACACCGACCGGCATCTGGGCCATGAAACCGCTGTGGTTCGCGCAAAGGGCGAGGCAATCGGCCATGTCACCACGTCGGAATACGGCTCTCAAATGCTCTCGCTTGGGGGCGTGGATCACCTCACAGGCGGCTCCAAATCCGAAGGGCGCGCCACCTGCGACGCGCTTTTGCGCCTGTGCAACCGCGAGGCGGTCGAGCTGACCATCGACGACGGGGCCACCGTGATCGTGCAGGCGGGCCACCCCCCATTGTCAACGGCGAAACCGAAGCACGCATGCGCGTCGGCTGCGGGTCTGCCACAATCGGCATGTTCGCCTCGCAATGGCAGGGTCTGGTGGATGAAGTTGTTGTCGTGGATGACCACATCACCGGCGTCGTCAGCGAACATCAGGCGGGCAAAGTGTTGGGCTGGCCGGACACCGGCATCCGCATCAAGGGCCATCGCTCAACCCCGGGGCGCTACTTCAAGGTGGCGCAACCTGGTCAGGGCTGGGGTGGCACGGATATCGACGATCCGCTCAACATCCTCAACCCGTGGCTTGAAAAGAAGGGCGCGCGCGCGGGGCTTACATTGCTCATGGTCTCCACCACAGGCGAACACGCGGCCTATTACGTTCTGGATGACAATCTCGAACCACAGGCCAAGCCGATGCCCGATGCCCTTCAACCCTCTGTCGATCTGATCGCCGAAAACTGCGAACCCGCCCTCTGCACGGTGATGTTCCAAGCCGGGGCCGGGGGCTCGCTGCGCTCTGGTGTCACGCAAAACCCGGTCAAGCTCACCCGCTCGGTTCAGGCCATGACCACACGTGTGACCTGCGGCGGAGAGCCTGCTTATGTCTGGCCTGGAGGTGGGATCACCCTGATGGTTGATGTGCTCAATATGCCCGATGGCTCTTTTGGCTATGTGCCAACACCAGCCCTGGTTGCCCCTCTGGAATTCACGCTCAGCCGGGAAGATTATCGCACACTCGGTGGCCATGACGCCGCGATCCGAAGCTTGAGCGATATCCTCGAGACAGGCGGCGAATATGGCAGTGCCGTGCGCGTCGTCTCCCCCAAGACAGGGGACGCGTGATGCAAGGTCCGCAAATCGGATTTCTGCCCGATGGGCGTCGGATGCACCTGCATCACGGTCCCATCGACATGATTGTCGATGTCAAAGGTCCAGGTCGCGCCATGGCACTGAGACGCGCCGCCTCGCGGTTCGAAACCCTGCTGGATGAGCTGGTCCGCGACCTACCCCGCCTGCGCCAGCCAAGCGGGGACACGCCCGCAACAGCTCCTGCGCTCCATATGGTGGCTGCCACAGCGCCCTTTGTCCCGACATTCATCACCCCGATGGCCGCTGTCGCAGGGGCAGGGGCCGACACAATTCTAGAAGCGATTTGCAATGGCGAAGGCGTCACCAAAGCCTATGTGAACAATGGCGGCGACATCGCCTTTCACCTCACGGGCAAGCAAACTGTCACTGCCGCCGTGGCCACCCATCCCGCCGCCACAGTCACCGTCGCGGCAGATGACGCGACACGCGGCATCGCCACCTCCGGCTGGCGCGGGCGCAGTCACTCGCTTGGTATCGCCGATAGCGTCACCGTTCTGGCCTGCAATGCGGCCGTGGCCGACGCAGCGGCAACGCTCATCGCCAACAATGTGGACCTGCCAGACCACGTCGCCATCACGCGCATACCCGCCACCGATCATCACCCCGACAGTGATCTTGGCACGCGCCTAGTCACAACCGCCGTCAGGCCACTTGACCCAAGCGACATCGCCACGGCCCTCGCTGCCGGAGCGGCCTATGCACACACCCTTTGCAATCGCGGCCTTATTCACGCGGCCTACATCTCCCTGCAAGGCGCAACACGCGTTGTGGGTCATCTCTCTTTGAGCCAACAGAAAGTTCCCGAACATGCCTGACTTCACCCTGCGCAAAACGGCGCTTTTCGTCGAAGACATCCACCACGATGGCGGACCAGTGGCCGACAAACCCCGCCGTCGCGCCGCGCTTGCCGCCTTGGTGAAAAACCCGTTTGCAGGCACCTATGTGGACGACCTGCAATCCGCTATGGATGATCTCAAACCCCTCGGCCTGATGATGACCGACCAGCTCATCGACGCCATGGGTGGGCTGGAGGACATCGATGGCTATGGCAAAGCCGCTATGGCCGGTGAGGCCGGAGAACTGGAGCACACAGCCCTCTGGCACGTACCCGGCGGCTATGCGATGCGCGCCCGTCTGGGAGAGGCCAAAGCCATTGTGCCCTCGTCCATGAAACAAGGTGGTCCAGGCACGCGCATCGACGTGCCCTTGGGCCATATCAACGCGGCCTATGTGCGCAGTCACTTTGACGGTATGGAAGTGGGCCTGCCCGATGGCCCCCGTTCCGATGAACTGCTCTTTATCCTCGCCATGAGCCGCGGCGGGCGCATCCATGACCGGATGGGTGGCCTGACCGTGGAGGAAGTCCAAGGCGAGGACGGTTTGCGGTAGCGAAGTGTCACGTCATGGGCTGACCTTTGTCGCAGAACCCTCTATAGGCTCCTTGAACATGGCCAAGAACCGGAACACGCCTTTATGAGCGAGCCCAAACCCACCAAGCGCCAGCCGCTCTATTCAGACGCGGACAAGGACAACTTGCGCTGGTTCTGGCGAAATTACCTGCGCAAACACTCAGGCAAACTCCTGATTGTTCTGGGGCTTATCCTCGTTCAGGGGCTTGTCTATCAACAATTCCTCGCCATGACCGAAAGCGGCCTTCGCGTGATCTTTGAGGCTGGTGCCATGCGCGACCTGATCATGGTCTGCATCGTTGTGTTCCTGCTCTTCACCGTGCGCGGCATCGTTTCGTTCCTGGCCCCGATGATCACCGTAAAAATCTCGAACCAGGCGATTTTTGAGATGCGCCGCGATCTGATCGGACACTTGATGTCCCTAGATCTTGCCTATTTTGAGCGCACCAAGTCCGGCGAAATCATCCAGAAACTCGTCACCCAAACCCAGCAGATCGGCGTCTTTGTCGGCCTCGGTGTCGCCAACGCCATTCGCGATGCCGTCACGGTGATCGTCGTTTCGGGCTATCTGATCTGGAAAAACCCCATCCTCTTTGCCTCGGCAGTCGTTGTTCTGCCCTTCATCATCGTGGTGATGAATTTCGTCTCTGACCGCGTCAAGAAAGGCCAGGCCGAAGCGGAACAGGCCCTTGGCAATTACATGAATGGGATTGAGGAGACGGTGAACGGGATGCGCACCGTCAAAATTTCCAGCCAGGAAGAAGTTGAGAAAGAGCGCCTGTTCACGGGCACGAAGTCCCTGCGCCACCTGATGAACCGCGTGCAGATCACCCAGGCACTTGTCCTGCCCTCCATCGACCTCAGCTCTGCCTTTGTCTATGTGCTGGTGATCGGCGGAGGCGGCTACATGGTGCTGAGCCCCAATTTCGATGTCGATGGGGCCGCCATCATCACCTTCCTCTTGGGCATGGTCATGGTCTTTGATCCCGCCCGCCTTCTGGCGCAGTTCTTTGGCGCGCTGCAATCAAACCTCGTGCTGCTGGACCGTGTGCGCGCCCTCTATGCGGAAACGCCCAGCATCAATGACTCGCCCGAAGCCAAAGCCGAATTTGACACCAAAGGCGACATCACCCTGAGGAACATCACCTTTTCCTACGACCCCGAACAGCCGCTTTTCGACGGGCTGAACATGTCCTTCAAGGGCGGGCATGTCTCTGCCATCGTGGGGGCGACCGGGTCGGGCAAAACCACCATCCTGTCGCTGCTGTCCCGCCTTTATGACGTGCAATCCGGCGAAATCACCTTTGGCGACACACCGGTGCGCGATCTGCAGGTCGCCCGCCTACGTGGCGCGTTTTCGGTGGTCGCGCAAGACATCGTGATCTTCAACGCCTCGATCTGGGACAACATTCGCTATGTGAATCCCGACGCCACGGATGAGGATATCTGGCAGGCCGCCGAGAATGCCGAGATTGCCGATCTTGTCCGTCGCCGCGGCGATACGCCTGTCGGCCCCAAGGGCGCTCAACTGTCAGGCGGTCAAAAGCAACGTATCGCCATCGCCCGCGCCTTCCTGCGTGATGCGCCGATCCTGCTCTTGGATGAGGCCACGTCCGCCCTGGATCAGGCAACTGAGGAACGCATCAAGAAAGCGCTCGACCGCCTGACCAAGGACAAAACCACCATCGTCGTGGCCCATAGGCTAAGTTCCATCGCTCATGCGGACAGCATTTTTGTGCTCGAAAGCGGCCAGCTTGTGGAACAAGGCAAGCACGAGGACTTGCTCGCACAAAAGGGCCTCTACGCACAACTCTATCAAGCCCAGAAAAAGGGCTATGACGAAAAGTAGCCGGTTCAGTCGAAACTGCCGAACGGAATGTAGCGTACGGATGTTCCCTGCGTGATCTTCGCCGCGCCATCTGGCAATTCGACCAAACCATCGGCCCAGCTTAACCCACTGATGCGCCCCGACCCTTCGGATTTGAACACCTCGACCTGACCGTCCCGGACCCGCGCGCGCAGATACTCGCGCCGCCCCGGCTTCTTGGTTTTCTCAAACGCCGCTGGCAGGTCAAACCCCTGCGGATCTTCCCACGTTTGCCCCGCCAGAACCCGCATCGCCGGGCGCGCAAAGATCAACGTGCAGACAAGTGCTGCCACCGGATTGCCCGGCAGGCCAAAGACCGGCGTGCCGTCCCACATCCCCAGGGCCAGGGGCCGCCCGGGTTTCAGCGCAATCCGCCACTGCGCCATCGCCCCAGCCTCATTAAGCAGGGCCGACACGTGGTCTTCATCCCCCGCTGACGCTCCGCCGGAGGTCAGGATCACATCTGCCTCACGCGCCGCTTGGTCCAACGCGGTGCTCAAGGCATCGCGATCATCCGCAACGCGTCCAAGATCAATTGTCTGATACCCAAACTGCTTTGCCAGCCCCAAAAGCATGGGCCTGTTGGCATCATAAATCTGACCATCTCTGGCCGCCTCGCCGGGGTCCACAAGCTCATCCCCGGTGGAAATCACCGCCACCTTGAGCGGTTCATAGACCGACAGGTCTGCAATCCCCGTCGCCGAGGCCAGCGCCAAATCCGCTGGCGTCAGGCAGCGACCTTGCGACAGGATGACCGCACCAGCACGCACATCTTCCCCGGCGTTGCGCGTATTTGCGCCGCGCTTGATACCTTCTCTAAACGCAATTTCCCCGGTGCCCAGCGTGACGTCTTCTTCCAAAATCACTGTGTCCACACCATCGGGCAGTTCAGCCCCGGTCAGCACGCGAATGGCAAAACCCTCTGGCACGGACCCATCGAAAGGCACCCCTGCCGCCGAGCGTCCCTCGACAAGGGGCAGAACCTGATCCCCTTGGCCAAGGCAATCAAACGCAAACCCATACCCATCTACTGCGGTGTTAGCCTCAGGCGGGTTGGAGCGCCGGGCCACCACATCTTCGGCCAGCACCCGACCCAGCCCGTCCTGCAAGGGAACATGCCGCGTCCCGACAACCGGATGCAGGCGCTGACTCAACATCTCAAGAGCCTCGTCCACAGGAGTCCAGTCCACGCCCGCAGGCAGCGCAAAGCAATCATCTTTGAGCGGAGGCGGTTGCAAAACGCCTCGCGCCGCCGCAATCAACTTGTCCTCGTGACCCAGACCCATGATCCATCCTTCCTCAGGGGCATCCACATCCAGCATGGCGTCGAGATCGTCCGCTGACAAGCGTGACACCGCACGCGCCAGCAGGCGCACCTGCGCTGCATCACGAATGCCGCCTTTGGCTTCGGCCTCCTTGACCACCGAATTGATCAGACCGGGCCAAATCTCGATAAAGCTGATGGGACGATTGAGCGGCTCAAGGGGCCAGACGGCAACCTGTCCGTCAAAGCGTCGCCGCAACCGATTGAGCACCGGCAGCCCGGTCAGCACCTGACCACCCACAGCCCCCGCACCGCCCACCTGCCAACAAGTAAAGGCCCCCTTGGCTAGAGCCTCGGCCCGCCGCCACTCCGTCATGCCGTGACCGTCGCGCGTGTCCTTGCGCGGCAAATGCACGATGTCGCGGTTGCGCAGCCCGTTGAACCAAAATGGCCCGACACCTGGAAACATCCTGTTAATCTGCCCCGCCACATCGAACCGATTATTGGCCTTGGGCGTGTCTTCAACATGCGCCTCCAGCCAATCCCAAACGGCAAAGACATCCACCTCGCCGGTCAGGGCTTCGGCGAACCCATTGGGATAGCCAAAGGGAAAATCAAATCCGATGCAAAGCCGGTCACCAGCTTTCAAAGCGTTCTCAATAAGCTCAGCAATCGCCTCTTCTGCTTCGGTCCGATTGCGCAAGTATCTCGGTGGCTCGCACACCCCATCGCGGGCACACCCCATCCAGATCGCGTCTTTCTTGGGCCGAGGTCCGGTGTCATTCCCACCAGACCAATCAACAATCGCAACGCGATCAAACCGTGTCACGGCCCGCTCGCATCCAGACCCACATCGCGCAGAATGAAATCCGCAATGGCGCGTGTGTCATCCAGATCGAAAACCGGGCGATCCAGATCAAGGTCAACATCACTGGCCACCGCCCGAATGGTTGGGTCATCGGGCGCAATAAGCGGATTGCCCGGCTCTTGACGATGCGCTTCGACCTTGGGGTGAACGTCGCGCTTATACCCTTCGATCAGGATCAAATCGACCGGCGCGATCTTTGTTAGTAGAAACTCAAGCGTCGGCTCGTCCTCGTCCCGCAGTTCATGCATAAGCGCGAAGCGATTGCGCGAGGCCAGCAGCACCTCGGTCGCACCCGCCACGCGGTGGCGATGGCTGTCTTTGCCCTCATGGTCCACGTCAAAGGAATGATGCGCGTGCTTGACTGTCGACACCGAATAGCCCCGCCCGGTGATCTCGGCCACAAGCCGCTCCATCAATCCAGTTTTGCCCGCGTTCTTCCACCCCACAACGCCGTAAACCTTCATACCTGCTCCCCCAGCATTGCCTGCGCCCGCCTCAGATCCTCAGGCGTGTTCACATTGAAAAACGGATCGCCGCCGCCGGAAAACACCGCCTCACGGCCACCATGCTTTTCGGTCCAGAGCACCACCTTGCGCAACCCGCCTTCAAGCGCGGCACGCAGGTCATCGCGTAACGCCACAGGCCACAGTCCAAAGGTCGGATGGCGAATGAGACCCGAGCGGCTCATGGATTTGGTCTCTGTCTCGCCGCGCGGCGTTGCCGCAAGCACCAAAGGGTGTTCCATGCCCTCGGACTCTGCCAGAAGTGTCTCAACCAGGTTTGTGGGAAAAAACGGCGTGTCTGCCGCGACGCTGACAACCGCATCTGCCCCCTGATCCGCCGCCCAGTCCAGCCCGGCCAGCACCCCCGCCAACGGCCCGGGGTATTCAGGAATGGAGTCCGGCACAACCGGGAGGTCAAAGCCATCAAACCGCGCAGGATCCCCATTGGCACTAAGCGCCAAGGCCCCGACCTGTGGCCGCAGCCGGTCCTTCACCTGATCCAGAAGCGTGCCCTCGCCCAGCGGCAAAAGACATTTGTCTCCGCCACCCATCCGCGTGGCCAGCCCGCCTGCCAAAATCACTCCAACCAGCTTTGGCATCACGCGCCTGACGCCGCAGATTTCCGGCGATGCTTCTTATCCTCATCAGGCACGTCTGCAGGATTCACATCCCGGTCCAGCCGTTCCTCTCCAGAAAGGCAAACAAACCGCTTACCCCGCATCCGCCCGATCAGCGTCAGCCCCACCTCGCGGGCAATCTCAACACCCCAGGCCGTGAACCCCGAGCGCGAGGCCAGCACGGGGATTCCCATCAGCGCTGTCTTGATCACCATCTCCGAGGTGAGCCGCCCGGTGGTGTAGAGTAGCTTGTCCTCTGCCCTCACACCCTCCGACAGCATCCAGCCGGCAATCTTGTCCACCGCATTATGCCGCCCCACATCCTCCATATAGACCAGCGGTCGCGCACCCTGACAGAGCACCGTGCCGTGAATCGCGCCCGCCTCAAGATAAAGCGACGGCGTGCGGTTGATCTTGGAGGCAAGCTGATAGAGGTCCGACGTTCGCACCGAAACCTCGGGCAGAACCATCCCCTCAAGCCCCTCCATCATATCGCCAAAGACCGTCCCCACCGCACAGCCACTGGTGCGCGTCTTTTTCTTCAGCTTTTCTTCATAGGTCGTCTGCCCATCCGTGCGCACCACGACGGTCTCAAGATCTTCGTCATAATCCACCCCTGTCACGGTCTCGCCATCCCTCAGCATGCCCTGATTGCGTAGAAACCCAAGCGCAAGGTAATCGGGGTAATCCCCAATCGTCATGGCGGTGACGATTTCCTGGCCATTGAGAAAAATGGTCAAAGGGCGTTCTTCCACCACGGAAATCTCAACCGACTGCCCCTCGTGATCATGCCCCATCACCGCACGCGTCAGCCGCACGGCCTTTGGATCCGGCGCAATGATATAGTCCGGCAACGCGTCTTCGACCGCCAAAAGGGTTCCTCCCATATTCCGAGCCGAAGCTCGCACAAAACGAAGGTAGTCTAAGGCTTTGGTCCGGCGACGCAATGCACCAAATTTTGTGAGGTCAGTTCAGCGTCGCAGCCCGTGCGACAGCATGCGGGTTCCATTCGCGCAGCACCTTGGAATTGTCGTCGCTGTCATATTCGTGCAAGCGCTGCTCAGTGACACCAGGCACCTTGGCAAACTGATCGGCGAGCTTCACCGGGTAAAACGTCTGGCTGACCTGCCCGGGAAAGGCCTCAGCCAGAATTTCCGACGTGGCTCGCGCACAAAACGCACCGGGCACAGCCCCGTAACCTTGCGCCAGACGCATAACCTGCTCGGCTTTTTCAGGGCTGACATCAATTTGCTGAATGCGCACATGCCACGTCTTGCGCGCATGAAACCGCGTATAAACATCCGCAACCTGCGGCGTGATCCCGAAAATCACGTCGTTCCGCTCTGGGATGGTCTCGTGCTTGAACGACCCGGCAGGGTCAAAGATGACCCGCTGAGAGCCGTTGATCATCAAAGATGTGTGCCCGCCATTGCCGTTGCGGTTGTTAATCATAGTAAACAGCGTCAGCCGTGTCGGACCGTCATGACGATATGCGGCTTTGGCAACGGCGTCATCTGGTGCCCAGACCGATGGCGCGGCGCATCCAACCAGAAACAAAGCGGACGCGATCACAAGCGCCAGAGTGCGCATCACAATACACCTTATCGTTTTAGGAAAACGGTCAGCCGTTAATCATGGCAATGAACAGCAACAGCGCAATGGAAATTCCCGCAACCCAGGCCGAGGCTTTGATAAACCCGTTAAAGGTCTTTTCCTGAACTTTGATGTCCATATCGCCGTGTTTGTGATCCGACATGATCCCGTCCCTCATGTGCAAAATAAAACTGTCGATCGCGTGGATACTGGATTTCCACACCACTGTCACGCCCCTGAACGCCGCAGCATCAGCCTTTTTCGAGGTCCTCCGCCAGACGAAATCCGATGCGGTTGGCTTCTTTCTGTTCTTCCTGCTTGGGAAGGGCGCGCAGGAGCACGCTCAACTGGCTGACATGTTGAATCAATTGGGTTTTTGTTCCTGCCGGGTCGCTGCCATAGAAGGTCACGATATCCGGGTCAAAATACCCCATGCCCTCAATCCGCAGCACACCGGCCTGACCGCCGGTGAAACCCATCGCAATCTCATGCTCATTGTCGAGCGTTTTCTCGAAATTCTGGATGTAGAGGATCAGCCGCTCATAGGCCCATTGCGCCGGGCTTTTTTGCTCCACGGGGCTCTTGGCAACGGCGTCGGGCACATCCGTGTGCGGCTTGCTTGGGTCCGTATGAACCTCATGACACCGCGGCAAAGCCGCAGCCTCGGCTGCTTCTGCGGATGTTTCGATTTTATCGTCCATAATGCTCACCCCTCACTTTGCCAAAGCCACGCGCCATCCTCTCGCAGGTGGCGGCTTATGTCTCCAGCCTGATGCAGATGATTGAGATGCGCAACCGCTTCGACAAGGGCCAATCCATAAGTGCCGGGATCAATTTTTCGTTTGAACAAGGGCGCAAAGCATTCAGCGGCGGTCTTTGGCGTGTCCAGATGTGTTCTCAGACGATCAAGCGCGCCGTGATGGTTGTCGATCAATTGCCGCATGCGAACAGGTAGGCCAGTGAATGGGAGCTTGTGTCCCGACAAAACCATATGATCCTCTCGCGCAAGCGCCGCCAGCCGCCCGCAAGCCTCAAGCCAATCCGCCACCGGATCTGCGTCCGGCTCGGTCGGATAGACGCCGATATTCGGGCTGATCGAGGAAATGATCTGATCCCCGGCCACCACCAGATCGTCATTGCGGCTCCAGAGCGTCAGGTGTTCGGGCGCATGCCCATTGCCAATATGCACATCCCAGTCGCGTCCGCCCATATGCAGGACATCGCCCTGTTTGACGCGCGTGTACCCCACAGGAATTGGCGCACAGATATCGCCAAAGTTATACGGCCTGTCATTCTTGCGCGCTTCATAGGTTTCCGGATCCATCCCGGAGCGTCGCCAGAATTGCAGGGCCTGAGGGGTGGGCCGCTCTTCGACATCCAAAATCAGCATCCGTGCCATCAGATACGCCGTGCGCGTCATGACAAGTTCGGCTCCGAACCGCTCCATCAGCATGCCGGCCATACCGATATGATCCGGATGGTGATGTGTCAGAACCACCCTCGACACAGGCTTACCGTTGAGCGGCTCTGACAGAATGCCCTCCCACAAAGCCTGCGACCGCTTGGAGCGAATGCCGGTATCCACGATGGTCCAGCTCTCACCCTCGTCAAAGGCGTAGATATTCACATGATCAAGCGCCATCGGCAGTGGCAGGCGAATCCAGAGCACCCCGGGCGCGACTTCAATCGCCTCACCATGCTCCGGTGGGCTGTCCCATGGGGTTCGGATCTTGCCGCTGGTGTCTGCCATCAGGCGGCAAAGTCTTCTTGGCTGAGGGCATAAAGCGTGTCCGCACCTGCTGTCGCCTGTGCCAGAAGGCCATGTGTCTCAGGCAAAAGTTGAGCGATGTAAAACTGCGCCAGGCTTGCCCGTGGCCCTTTGCCCTCTGTCGCCATCGCCGCAGTCAGATGAAAGTGCCCTCCAAGCACACGACCAAACGCGCGCAAGAAGGGCAGAGCCCCTGCAAAGCGCGCATTCATATCCGTCTGTGCGACCATCCATTCCGTAGCTTCACGCAGGCTCTCGGTGGCTTGCCACACCGGTTCGGCCAACTCCGGCAGGCTGTGCCGCGCCGCCTCGGCCCGTTCCTCGATCTCATCGAGGATCGCGTAGGCGGCTTCGCCGCCATCGGCCAGCTTACGACCAGTCAGATCCATCGCCTGTATCCCATTGGTGCCTTCGTAAATCGCCGTGACCCGCACATCGCGCAAATACTGCGCTGCACCGGTTTCCTCGACATAGCCCATCCCGCCATGCACTTGCACGCCGATATTGCACATGGCGATGCCTGTCTCAGTGCCAAACGCCTTGGCAATGGGTGTCAGGAATGCGGCCCGCGCCCGCCATTCATCGGCACCTGTTGCTGTTTCCATGTCAATCGCCGCAGCCAGAGACAGGGAAATCGCGCGTGCCGCGAAAATCTCGGCTTTCATCGTCGTTAGCATCCGGCGCACATCGGCATGATCGAAAATCGTGCCGGTCGGATTGGGCGCGAGGCTTCGGCCTTGGGCCCTGTCCGTGGCATAGCCTATCGCGTGCTGCATCGCGCCCTCTGCCGCCGCAATGCCCTGTAAGCTCACGCCTAGGCGCGCGTTGTTCATCATTGTGAACATGGCGCGCATGCCGTCATGTTCCTCACCCACAAGCCATCCGGTGGCTCCGTCATACTGCATCACAGCGGTGGGGCTGCCGTGCAGGCCCAGCTTGTGCTCAAGGCTGACCACTTTCAGATCGTTTGCCTTGCCCGGAGCGCCCTGCGCATCGGGAATGAATTTCGGCACCAGAAAGAGACTGATCCCCTTGGTCCCCGGCCCTGCATCCGGCAAGCGCGCCAGAACCAGGTGACAGACATTCTCGGTGAAATCATTGTCGCCCCAGCTGATGAAAATCTTTTGACCCTTGATCGCATACGTCCCGTCACCGTTGGGTTCAGCCTTACTACGCAGGGATCCCACATCACTCCCCGCATGCGCCTCGGTCAGGTTCATCGTCCCCGACCACGCGCCGCTCACCAGTTTGGGCAGGTAAATCGCCTTGATCTCATCGCTGGCGTGATGTTCCAGCGCCTCGATCTGACCTTGGGTCATCAACGGGCTGACCTGAAGGCTGAGGCACGCACTGCCCATCATCTCGTTCACTGCCGAGGTCACAGTCATGGGCAAGCCCATACCCCCATGCTCGGGACTGGCCGCGATGGACACCCATCCGCCCTCGGCCACTGCTTGATACCCTTCGGCAAACCCGGGGCTTGTGCGCACCACGCCATTCTCAAGCCGCGCAGGATGCAAATCACCCGCCCGCTGTAATGGGGCCAGTACTTCTTCGCTTAGCTTCGCCGCCTCGGCCAAAATGGCTTGAACCACATCTTCCGTTGCATCGGCAAACCGTTCCGTGCTGGCAATCTGTTTCAAACCAACCACGTGATCGAACAAGAACTGAAAATCTGTGACAGGGGCGCGATACGGCATGTCTGTCTCCTGAATGTGCCAGAGCTGAGGCGCTTGGAAAAATGAGCCCGCTTCTGTATCTGTGTGAGTCTCAATGATTGTCACAGTATTGCAAGCATCTGGACCGGCAACAAAAACGCGGCGTCAAACTTCTTATGTCTTCGTCTCTGGAAATTCTGCCCGCCGATGATCAGGGCCTTTCCCGCGCGGCGGAAATCCTGCGCGCAGGCAGGCTTGTCGCCTTTCCCACCGAGACGGTCTATGGCCTTGGCGCTGATGCGCGAAACGATCATGCTGTGGCGCGGATTTTTGACGCCAAAGGCAGGCCGCGGTTCAATCCGCTGATCGTGCACGTGCAGGGTACCGAGGCCGCGAAGAGATTTGTTGAATGGTCTGACACAGCAGATCGCTTGGCATCTGCGTTCTGGCCTGGCCCGATGACCTTGGTCTTGCCGTTGCGCGCAGGGACCGGCCTGTCGCCTCTGGTCACGGCCGAGCTGCCCACACTGGCCATTCGTGTGCCCGCGCACCCGGTGGGGCAATCGTTGCTGCGCGCCTTCAAAGGTCCGGTTGCGGCGCCATCGGCCAACCCGTCCGGGCGGATCAGCCCAACAAGCGCAGATCATGTGATCGCCGGGTTGGAGCACAAGATCGACGCAGTGGTAGATGGCGGCACCTGTGATGTCGGGCTGGAATCTACTATTCTCGGTTTGAGCGGTAACCCCAGACTTCTGCGTCCGGGCGGGCTTCCATCAGAAGCCATCGAGGCTGCGATTGGTCGGCCCCTTGTGCAACATTCCGAGACGGATAGCATCAGTGCGCCGGGCCAGCTTGCCTCGCATTATGCACCGGGCGCCAAGGTGCGTTTGAACGCAGAGGCGGCTCAGGAAGGCGAAGTTTTGTTAGGGTTTGGCAAAGTCACCTGTGACCTCAACCTGTCCGAGGCGGGAGACTTGATCGAAGCGGCGGCAAATCTCTTTGGTCATCTACACCGGCTCGATGCTTTGGAGGCCAAAACCATAGCCGTCTCGCCCATTCCTGAACATGGGATCGGTCTTGCCATCAACGACAGGCTCCGCCGCGCAGCAGCCCCGCGCGACGTGTGATTTTCCGAAGTCTGGCTACTGACAGCGCTTCTCGGCTTCGTCCAAAGCAGCGGTAAAGCCCAACAGCGAGAACGTGTCCTTGGTGATGGTCCCACGCCCCGAGCGTGCCGTCAGAACCGCGTTGGTCCCGCGCTGCATCGCCGCAATGATCTTGGCATCATCCGACGTACTCGCAGGCCACGCCCATTCCCCTTCGGTGAACATCTCAAATTCCTGTCCGCCAATATTGACGTTCACGGTCGAGCCACCCGCAAAAGGATACCCCCCGGTGAATGTCACCTGACCCTTCACACCCGCGCCGGGGCGGAAAAAGGTCATGAACAGAATATCACCGCGCCGCACAGCCACCACGCGGCCATCCTTGGTGTTCACGGTTTCGGTCGGCGACGACACCGCCCAGCATTCTTTCGGATCCGCATCCTCAAAAACGCTCCACGCGGTCTTGGCCGCCACCTGATTTGTGCTTTCTTCTTGTGCTGAAACACCCGTCGCCGTGAGCGCAGCACATGCCACAGCCATACCGATTGCTTTCAGTGATCCCATTTGAGCAGCCTCCAAGCTGTTCCTAGCCTCAATTTTCCCAAGCCAACTGCATTCCTTGTCGGAAATCTTATAAAATTGGCCAATTCAGTCTCGACATTGCAATAATAGCCTGAAACACGCGAGACATAAAAGGACCAATTGGCAAAATTTCGCGTGAGCAACAGAGCCTGAGACAGACGATGAGTACCCCAGTTCCCCTGACAGAAATCTGGCGCGGACAGATTATTGAAAGCCTGCATTACGGACATGCTCTGATTTGTGACGAAAAAGGTGAGATCGTCGAGTGCTGGGGTGACCCCGATGCGGTGGTCTATCCGCGCAGCTCGGCCAAGATGATCCAGGCCTTGCCGCTGATTGAAAGCGGCGCGGCGGATGCTTTTGGACTCACCACTGAACACCTTGCGCTGGCCTGCGCCTCGCATCAGGGCGCGGCGGTTCACACGGACCGTGTTCGTGACTGGATCACGGGGTTGGGCTACATTGACAATGACTTCCGCTGCGGCCCCCAGATGCCGCAGGATCGTGCTGCGTTTAACGAGTTGATCAAAACCGATGGATCTCCCTGTCAGGTTCATAACAACTGCTCTGGCAAGCATGCAGGGTTCATGACCGTGTCCAAGCATCTGGGGGGCGGGGCAGACTACATCGACCCGGACCACCCAGCGCAGAAAGCCTGTTTCGCGGCATTCGAGGAGGTCACAGGCGAACCAAGCCCAGGATTTGCACCCGATGGCTGTTCTGCCCCCAATTCGATCACCACGATGCGCGGCATGGGCCGGGCCATGGGGTGGTTTGCAAGCGCGGTTGAGGGCAAAGACTCGCGCCACACAGCGGCGGTGCGGCTTGTACAGGCGATGATTGAACACCCGCTTCTGGTGGCGGGCGAAAAACGCGCCTGCACCGAATTGATGCGCGCCTGTTCAGAGCCTGTGGCGCTCAAGACCGGGGCAGAGGGGTATTTTGTAGCCATTGCCCCGACCCGCAAGCGTGGGATTGCATTGAAAATCACAGATGGGTCTACCCGCGCAGCTAACTGCACGATTGCTGCGCTTTTGGTGCGGATTGGGGTGCTCGACCCCGAGCATCCATCTTCCAGGCGTTTTATGAACGCGCCCATCCGCAATCGTCGAAAAATCGAGATAGGCCAGATCAAACCGGTCGATGCCTTGCTGTCCTGAGCCTTTTCGGCAGAGCTTCGCTGACACCAAGCTCACCATCGTTTCTACAGCTTTTCGCCGATCCCCCTGAGTACCCTGCGCTGCTTTCCGCGCGTGGGCATAGACCTGCCTTCACCCGGCAATCCCCTGCTGATTCTGATCCGCGCCCTGAGCCTTTTTTCGCGAAAATCATGGCCATTCCCGCGACCCTCTAACCAACCGCAAAGCGCATCTCCATGTTGAGGGTCCGACGGCAAGACGCCCCGGACACCTGAACCCAACAAAGGGAAAGTCGAAATGACTAAGGAACTGAAAGTCACACTGTTTGCACTTGTCATGAGCGTGCCTGCCATTGCGCTGGCCATGGATGCCGATGGAGATGGTATGGTTTCACCTGACGAATTCCAGGCAGTTATGCCGGATGCGCCTGAGGGCACGTTTGAAACGCTTGACGCAGATGGCGATGGCCTTCTGAGCGAAGCAGAAGTTCAAGCGGGCAAAGAGGCAGGCATCCTGCCAGCATAACCCACCACTCCAAGGCGCGCATTTATCCAATCCCAAATCCTGATGCGCGCCTTGTTACGATCGTCGCGGTATGGCGGCTGAGGCCTGTTGCAAAACCAACCTCTTCCCCAGAATGGTTTCGCAGACCTAAGACCTCCCCGGCTTGCCCATACCGCGACTTTCCTGCATTCTCCCACATGTTCTCAGGGCGGGGTGAAATTCCCCACCGGCGGTAACGGGCAATGTCCCGAAGCCCGCGAGCGCAACGGGTTTCTTCCCGAAACCCTTGGTCAGCAGATCTGGTGCAACTCCAGAGCCGACGGTCACAGTCCGGATGGAAGAGAACGCCAGGTCTGGTCGCATCCTGCGCCCTTTCCTGTCGTGCTGCGCCTTGGGTGAACGTGTCGCGACAGTGAAAGGAGAATGCCATGACACACACCCGTTACGCCTTTGTCAAAGCCAACTGGCACGCCGATGTTGTGGATCGCGCGCTTGAAGGGTTTTGTGAGGTTATCCCGCGTGAGGCCGTCGATGTGTTCGATGTGCCCGGCGCATTTGAAATGCCGCTTCTGGCCCGAGATCTGGCGGGCACAGGGCGCTATGCCGCGATTGCGGCGGCGGCCTTTGTAGTCGATGGCGGTATTTACCGGCATGAGTTTGTGGCCCAAGCCGTGGTCGATGGACTGATGCGCGCGGGCCTTGATAGCGGTGTGCCGGTACTGTCGGTGTCCCTGACCCCGCATCAGTATCAGGACAGCGCGCATCACAACGCGATCTTCCGGGCGCATTTCGTTGAGAAAGGCCGGGAGGCGGCAAGAGCAGCTGTACAGATCACACAGGCGCGTAAATCCCTGCAAGCGGCCTGAGAAAAGCCGTAGGGTGGGCAATTTTGCCCACCTTACCCCGTTTTAGGCCCCAAAACGTTTCGCGCGCGAAACATTTTTCCCGAAATTTGCGAGATATTAGTAAATATTAACAATATCTTAAGCTGATTTTGCGCGAAACGTTTGAGGTTGCTGTAGGGCGGGGTTTCACCCCGCCAACCTATTCGGTGCACATGTGGCGGGGTGAAACCCCGCCCTACCGCAAACATCTCACCTATGGCGCGGTCATTGGGTCATAAAAACCACTTTTTAACAATGCATTAACTTGTTTCGCACGCGAAACATTTGGTGGATGTAGGGTGGGTATTCTACCCACCTTTCTCATCCCAAGTAATCCCGCAAAGCCCGCGGCGGGTTGTCCAAAAGAGCCATCGTCTCCCTTGGCGGCTGTGCCTCACCTTCTGCCACCAGAATGCACTCCCCCGCAATCCGTCGCGCATCTTCTGGCGCGTGGCTGATCATCAAAAGCGTCGCACCGGTCTCTTCGCATAACTCCTGCACCAGATCGAGCATCTCGGCACGCAAGGCCGGACCAAGCGCGGCGAACGGCTCATCCAGCAGCAGAAGGTCACGCCGTTGCACCAGCACCCGTGCCAAAGCTGCGCGGCTGCGTTGACCGCCAGAGAGTTCCGAGGGTTTGCGCGTGTCCATGCCGCTGAGACCAACCCTGTCCAGTGCCTGTTTGATCGCCTCTTGATCGGCAGAAGACAGACGTAGCTTGGGACTTATCCCCAATCCTACATTCTGTGCCACACTGAGATGCGGAAAGAGATTATCCTCCTGAAAGAGCATTGTCAGGGGCCGTGATCCCGGGGGCGCATGAGAGATGTCTGTGCCTTTCCACGTGATCTTCCCGGTTGCAACGGGAAGGAACCCGGCGATTGCCTCAATCAAGGTCGATTTGCCTGCGCCGGAAGGACCGATGATGGCCACACGTGTACTCTCTTTGACCGACAGGTCTGCACTCAGCTCGAACGCGCCGTTGCGGATGATGCAGTCCTCAAGCTTCAACATGTGCACGCCCGCCCCTGTCCAAAATCCAGAACGCCCCAAAGGATAGCAGCAGCAGCAAAAGCGCAGCACCTGCGGCCGTGTCCATCCGGTAAGCGCCCATCAGGCGATACACCTGCAAGGGCAGGGTGGCCACATCCGGATCGGCAAAAAGCGTGATGACGCCGAGGTCTCCCATAGACAATGCGGCGGCCAGCCCGGCGGCAAAGCCGATTTGGGGCTTGAGCCGTGGCAAAAGCACATGGCGCAGGAAAGGCCAGCCCTGCATATCAAGTGACAGGGCAAGACGCCCCTGTCGCGCCACCACGTCTCGCGCGCGGGGCACCAGCACGCGCAGGGCAAAGGGCAGCACGGTGATGGCATTGACCAAGGCCGTGACCGGTAAAGCCCAGGTCAGCGGATTGCCCCAGGGTCGGATGAGGATGAAGAGCCCGGTGCCGATGACAAGCGGTGAAGCGGCAAGACCCAGAATGCCAGCCAGTTCCAGCACCCCACCGCGCCCTTGCGCAATTGCGGCAGTCATTGGCAGGGCCATTGTGAGCAGGAGCAGCGTGCTTACGGACGCTACGAGGATGGATGTTAGCGCGGCGCTAAACACCTGTGGCGGCAAATCAAGCAATGTGGGCAAGCCGTTCAGTGCCATGGCCAGCATGGGCAACAACAGAAATCCCGCCGCCAGAGTGATCACAGTGCCATCGCCATAGCGCGCCAGAGCCGCTTGCCCATCCCATCGCCGGACATGGCGGTCCAGCCCTGTGCCAAACCCGTCGCCCTTGGCCAGCCAGAGGGCCAGTGCCCCTGCCGCAATAGTTAACGCAAGCTGAACAACAGAGAGCAGCGCGGCGCGTCCGAGGTCGAAATCGAACCGGAAGGCCTGATAGATGGCCAGTTCAATTGTCGTGGCCTTTGGCCCGCCGCCCAATGTCAGGGCCACCGCAAAGCTGGTGAGGCAAATGGCAAAGATCACCGCCAGAATGCTGGGCACCACACGCATCAGCATGGGCAGTTCAATCAGCCGCACCATGGCCCAGCCATCCACGCCAAGCTGTGCCGCCAGACGAAACCGCTCGCCGGGAATTTCCTGCCAGCCTTGCAGGATGAGCCTCGTGGCCAGAGGCAGGTTGAAGAAGACATGGGCCAGAACCACACCGTGAAGCCCATAGATCTGAACTGGCGGCAGGCCGAAGAGTGCCAGAAATTCGCTCACCCAGCCCGCACGGCCAAATACGGCGATCAGGCCAAGGACCGCCACGATGACAGGCAGGATGAACGGCGCACCCAAGAGCGCGATGAGCAAGCGCCGTCCCTTGAATCGCCGTCGCGCCAAAGCGCGCGCCACCGGAATGGCAAGGGCAACGCTGAAGAAAGCAGACAACGTGGCCTGCAGGACGGTAAAGCGCAACGCCGCCCAATCGGGTGCGCCCAAACCGCGCCCCGTCTCGGCGCGCAGGGCCACAGCCACCAGCGCACCAAAGATGATCGTCGCGACCACAGTCGCGACGATCTTGCCGGGTGTGGCGCTTACTGGCTGAGCGCGGTCAGCCATTCATCCAGCGCCGCGTCACGCGCCGCTGCGGCCTCTTCGGGGCTCAGCAGAAGCGATTTTTCCGGTGTGACCAATGTCTCAAATCCCTCTGGCAATCCCCCCTCGGGTGTGACTGCGGGGTACATCCAGTTGGTGGTCGGGATGATGCCCTGGAACGTGTCCGACAGCATGAAAGCGAGGAACTGATCCGCAAGCTCCGGCTGATCCGAGCCGGCCAGCTTGGCGGCAACTTCAACCTGCATATAGTGACCTTCATCAAAGGCGGCGGCGGCCTTGCTCGGGTCCTCCTCGGCAATGAGGTGATAGGCGGGTGATGTGGTATAGCTCAGCACCATGTCGGCCTCGCCTTCGAGAAAGAGACCGTAGGCTTCGGACCAGCCTTTGGTCACGGTGACCACGTTATCGGCCAACCCTTCCCAGATTGCAGGCGCCTCATCACCATAGGCGGTTTTGACCCACATCAGCAGGCCCAGACCAGGGGTGGAGGAGCGTGGGTCCTGAATGACGATCTTCTTGTCGCTCTCGGCCAGGGCCTTGAAGTTGGTCGGTGCTTCGGCATCCGCATTGTGCACGAACGCGAAATATCCCCAGTCATAGGGTAGGAAGACGCTGTCGCTCCATCCAATCGGCAGATCAAGCTCGGGGGTCTGCCCATGCTCGGCAAAAAGCCCGGTTTCCTTGGCGGCGACGATCAGGTTGGTGTCGAGTCCCAGCACCACGTCGGCATCGCTGCCGGCGCCTTCGAGTTTCATGCGCGCCAAAAGCGCCGCGCCATCTTCGATCCCCACAAGTTTGAGATCGCAGTTGCACTGAGCCTCAAACGCCTCTTCGACCTGCGGGCCGGGGCCCCAGTCAGAGACAAAACTGTCATATGTGTACACGGTCAATTCAGGCGTCTCGGCCACGGCAATCGTGGCAGCGCTCAGAAATCCCGCAGCAAAAACAAGATGTTTCATGGCATCCTCCTTTGCGGCGAGAGGGTCAGGATGGATGCATGTCCATTACCTTCCCTCCGCCGGTTCTAGCCGGTTCAGGTTCAACGGGTTCGCGATGTGCATCTCAGTCCAGGATAAAATCCGGGACACCCCGAGGTAGGCGGCAACCTAGGTGGATGTGCGCAGGAAGACAAGCGCAATCGGGCAGCGAAACACCTTTGCACCGCGCCTGTCTGGGCGGGTTCGAAACATCGGTTAGTAGCGCCAGATCCCCTTAGCCGGGGTTGCGCTCGGCACAGGTTGCACCCTGTGGAATTTCCGTCCAGGGCAGCTTTTCTTCGGTCCAGATATGCACCTCTGGCGCGACCCAGCTTGGATCATCCAGAGTCCCGGCCTTGATAAACAAAAGTGGCCCGTAAAGCGGACCGCCGCCATAGAGCGAGCTGCCGCATTTTGGGCAGAAACGGCGATACATCGGGCCACCGCTTGAGCCACTGTGATCCTCATAAGCGGCCACTTCACCCTCGACCCTCAGGCTGTCTTCGGGCACGGCGACGTTGAAAGAATAGGTTGATCCGCTGATCTTTTGGCAGGTCTTGCAATGGCACACGGCCTGCATCACCGGCTCAGCATCCGAGCTATAGCGCACGGCACCACACAGGCATCCCCCTTCAATTTTTGACATAATTTCCTCCCTCGAAAACATCGGAAGGATACACGAGAAAGAGGATTCGCGGAATCTGTGGCCCCAGACTTTAGAAATCGACCGTCACACCGGGCAGGTTCAACGCTTTCATCAGGTCGCGCAATTCCTGTCGGGCGGCGACGTTGGAGATATTGAGTTGTTTCACGCCAATATCCTTGAGATCCAACAGCGTCAGGCCGCGTGGGAAAAGCTCGCGAAAGATGACCCGTTCGTTGAATCCCGGTGCTGTGCGAAACCCGATCCGCTTGGCCAGGTTGTCCAGCGCTGCACCCATTTTTTCCTTGTTGACCATCTGCTGCGCGCCCAGCCGGTTGCGCAGCACGATCCAGTCGATGGGCTTTAGGCCTGCCTGCGCGCGTAGCTGCCGCGCGTTCCAGACCATCTCGGAATAGACTGAAGGACCGAGGATTTTCTGCCCATCCGTGTCCACATGGGCCAGCAGGTCAAAGTCGATGAAACTGTCGTTCAGAGGCGTGACCAGCGTGTCGGCCAGCGAGTGCGCCACCTGGCTCAGGCGGGTATGCGAGCCGGGGCAGTCGATCATGATGAAATCGCTATCCGCCTCAAGCTCAGCGACGGCCACCGAGAGGCGGCGGTCATACACATTCTCGCCCGCGCGCAGCTGTGTGGGGTCGATCTCTGGCAAATCCTTGTAGCGTGGGCTGGGAAGGGAAAGGCCTTCGGACTTCAGGAATTTCGCTCGGTTGAGTGCGTATCGCCCAAAGGTTTTCTGCCTGAGATCAAGATCCAGTGCGCTGACCTTGTGGCCCATACGGGCCAGGGCCGTGGCCACATGCATCGACACGGTCGACTTGCCCGCCCCGCCTTTTTCATTCCCGACGACTATAATATGCGCCATGCCTGTCCCTCTTGTCCTGCCATGCTGCTCTGCAGGTGTTGTGCGCTACTATATGTTGTATGCCGCGTTCTTTGAAGCGGGATTGCGCGCTTTGAAGTGGAATTATTGCATTTGCGCCATTGCGGCCCCGAGGAGGGTCATGGTCGTCTCGGCGACACGGGCGTCGTTAGCGGTGATGCTGGCCGATTTGGCAAAGGCGTCGAGCGGCATCGCCCCTGCGGCGGCGGCCAGCAGGTCCGGATAGGTCGTGGTGATGGACACTTGACGGTCTGGATTGGGGCCTGAAAGCACCGAGACATCGCCATTGTGGATCGAAATTGCAAAGGGTTCGTCATCGACGGTCAGTTGCGCTTGCGCTGACGTATCGGGCGCGACCACGCGGTCCAAGGCGGCGGCGAGGGTGACGGCGACGGTGCGCAGGTTGCCGGGTTTCTTGGGTTCGGGTACGGGCTGCATGCGACCTCCGACGAGGGCTAGATCGAAGAGTAAGCCGCGCGTGGCCCAGCCGGCATTGGTCAGTTGGTAAAGTGCGGTGTTGTGGGCGCCTTGGGTTTTCTCGATCAGGCCTTCCTTGGACAGATGCGCCAGGCGATCGGTCAGAAGGTTCGACGCGATCCCAGCCAGCCCCTTTTGCAGATCGGCAAAGCGGGCAGGCCCGGCGTGGAGGTCACGTAGGATCAAAAGGCTCCACCTGTCGCCCAGGGCGTCTAGTGCCCGGGCAATGGGACAAAGCAAATTGTAGCTTTTGGACTTGGCCATGCCACACCTCACATATTTGTGAATTTAAAATATAAAGTAATCACTTTATAAAATAAAGAAGACAATTTATGCCGTCCAGCGTGACGGCCTTCTCTTTCAAACCGGAAAGGACGGGTGATGTCCAGAAAAGCAAAGATTCTTGTGACAAGCGCGGCAGGGAAAACGGGATTGCCGTTGGTGCAGCAATTGTGCGAGCGAGGTTTCCCCGTGCGGGCGATGGTGCGGCGTGAGGATGCGCGGGCACGAGTGATGCGTGATATGGGCGCCGAGGTGATGGTTGGCAACATCTTTGACATGGCGGATGTGCAGCGAGCCATGGCGGGGGTGCAGCGGGCCTATCATTGCGCGCCAACCGCACCAGGTGGGTTGCAGTTTGGTGCGATTTTTGCGGCCGCTGCCGCCGAGGCGCGGTTGGAGCATGTGGTGATGCTGGGTCAGTGGTTGTCAGATGTGCGGCACGTGTCCAGCTTTACCCGGGATGTCTGGCTGTCCGAGGAGATGCTGAAGCTGCTGCCCGACACCACCTTGAGTGTGGTGAATGTGGGGTGGTTCGCTGACAATTATTTCATGGTCCTGCCAATGGCCGCGCAGTTGGGTGTGTTGCCCATGCCGCTGGGCGATGGGGATGAGAAAAAGAATGCTGGACCGTCAAACGAGGCGATTGCGGCGGTGGCGGCGGGGTGTCTGGCCGACCCTGCGATCCATGCCGGAAAGACGTACCGCCCGACAGGGCCGGAGCTATTGTCGCCCAACGAGATTGCGGCGGCGATGGGCACGGCGCTGGGGCGAAGGGTGCGGTACATGCCGGTCAGTGATAGGATGTTTGCCAAGGCGGTGCGGGCAAGTGCGCCCAGCAACTATTCGCACCTGATGTTGTCGCAGTTGGCGATCTATGTGCAGGAGTATCGCCGAAGGGCCTTTGCGGTGAACGCGCCCACAGATGTGGTTGAGACGGTGGGCGGGATGGCGCCGGAGGCGTTTCTGGAGACGGCGTGGCGAGCAGCGACCCGGCCCGAGGCGCAGCGAACAGTATCAAAAAAGCTGGCTGCGCTTTGGGGGTTTGCGAGGGTTGGACTGACGCCGGTTCCGGATCTGGAGAGGGCGATGGCGGAGGCGCACTTACCGGTGCTTGAGAACCCTCGTTATGTGGGCGACAGCACGGATTGGGTGGAGACCCACTCTGGGTCTTTGACCGCAGCTGCCTAACCAAGGAGACCTGAAATGAGTGCAATCATGATGTCCCAGATCGCGGGTAAGGACCCCGTGAAGTTTCAAGATTACTTGACAAAGTCGAAGGCGGTGGCCGGTCGCTATGGTGCGGAGTTGATGTTCGCGGGCCAGCGCAAGGATGCGTTGGACGATGCGCCGCCCGATCATCAGATGGTGGTGATCGCGCGTTTTCCGGACGAGGATGCGCTGAAAGACTGGTATGAAGATACCGAGTACACGGCGCTGATCCCATTGCGAGAAGAGGCCTCGGACCAGATTATAACGGTATACGCCGATTGACCCTACAAAAAGAAAACGCCGCCCGATTGGGCGGCGTTTTGTGGTCTTGTCTGCGGGATGGCTTAGAAGCCCAGCCCTGCGTATTTGTTTTTGAACTTCGACACACGACCGCCTGCGTCAGTGAGGCGCGCGCCGCCGCCGGTCCAGGCGGGGTGCACCGAGGGGTCCACGTCCAAAGAGAGCGTGTCGCCTTCATTGCCGTAGGTCGAGCGCATTTGCACGATGGTGCCATCGGTCATTTTGACGTCGATGATGTGATAATCGGGGTGCAGATCTTTTTTCATTTTATCCGCTCCTTATGCCTGAGCGCCGGATTTTGGCTTGTAGTTGGAATCTTCTGCGATCCGCGCGGATTTACCGCGGCGTTGACGCAGGTAGTAGAGCTTGGCGCGGCGCACACGGCCGCGGCGGACAACGGTGATGCTGTCGATATTAGTCGAAAAGAGCGGAAACACACGTTCCACGCCTTCGCCAAAGGAAATCTTGCGAACGGTGAAGGATCCGGCAATGCCGTCGCCGTTTTTGCGGCTGATGCAGACGCCTTCAAAGTTCTGAACACGGCTGCGGGTGCCTTCGGTCACCTTAAAGCCCACGCGCACGGTGTCGCCGGCTTTGAAATCGGGAATGTCCTTCCCGAGGGCGGCAATCTGTTCCGCCTCGATCTGAGCGATAATGTCCATCGCTTCAACTCCTATATGCTTGCGGTTGGTCCCGCAAAGTGATGCGCGCCCTCAGAGCTCTTGGTCTTCTTCCGGGTCCGCCACAGCGCCCGCCAGAGATCAGGTTGTCATATCTTGTTCTGTACTGTTCTTTGCGACGGGACCCAAACCGAAGAAAACAAGGGGTATGCCACATCAAACAGGTCCAGACGACTCAGGCGAGCCCCGGACAGGCGGGGTATAGGGGCAAATGATGCGCGTATCAATAGTGGACCGCATTGCGGGCCAACGACCCCATGACTCCCCGATTACAATCCATGCTGACGAGACCATGAAGCGCGGCTATTCGCAGTTCTGAGCCTGTCCCTTTTTGGCAGGATGAAAACCGCACAACTCTATGTTACGCTCCCTATGATTCTTGAATGATCGAGGGAAATTCAAGGGTCGATGGAATCATTTTTGAAAGGGTGGAATAGGATCTGAAGTAAGTGCAGCAACGGGAGGACGGCACTTGGCTTTCGAAACGCAGACACTACAAGTTTTTGACTTTAAGGCCTACGTCAAGCGACAATTCAACTTGCTTAGACGCGCGAAATCTTTGCCCGAGGACAAAGTTGAAAGCCTCGCCCGCGAAGCTTTGAGGCGTCTGGCCGAGAGAGACGTGTCATTGGACACAACACTTCATGACATCGCCCCATCAGAAGAGGTGCTCGCAGATTTTTGCGCGGCTCTGATTTCGGAGAATGACACAGCGGCGGCCGACATCATTCTTCGGCTGAACGCAAAGCAAGTATCCCCGGAGTTTGTTTATCTGTCATATCTCGCGGCAGCCGCGCGCATGTTAGGGGACTGGTGGGAGGAAGATCGCGTCGGTTTTTGGCAAGTGACCGTGGGCACGGGCCGTTTGCTGGCCATCATGCGCAGCATGAGCCATCTCTTTGAGTCCACCGTCCGGCTGGAGCAGAAAACCGCGATCTTCGCATCAGTGCCTGGTGAGCAACATGTTCTGGGAATGCACATGGCCGCGGATTTGTTCCAAAAAGACGGTTGGAATATCGCGATGAAAGTCGGGCTGGATCACGATCAACTGATTTCAGAGATCGAACACACGCCCACGGATGTAATTGGCCTTTCGATGGGAGGGGGCCATGCGCTAGATGCCCTGTCAAAACTGGTGGTTGCGCTCCACATTAGCCGCCCAAACACGCCGATTGTATTAAGTGGCCACGGTGTCATGAGTATCCGGCCAAAACTGGCTTGGATGGAACTTGATGGTGTCTTTGAGGACGTTGATGAGGCGAAATCCAAAATGAACGAGATTTGGGAACTGCGAAAAGATCGATCTCACCTGCATGTTGTCAGGACCGCTGACAAAGGTTAACGCGGGGTCTTTTTTCGCCAACGATCCCACAGGTCCGGCCGACGGTCTTTTGTCAGCGCCTCTGACATCTTTTGCCGCCACTTGGCGATCTCGCCGTGGTGTCCGGACATCAACACGTCAGGGATCTGTCGTCCCTGCCATTCGGCAGGGCGAGTGTACTGCGGGTGCTCCAGTAAGCCATTGGAAAAGCTTTCTTCTTCGGTCGAGCTTTCATTTCCCAAAACACCGGGCAGCAGTCGCACGCATGCATCAAGCAAAGCTTGTGCCGCAATCTCGCCGCCGGTCAGAACATAATCACCCATCGAGATTTCCTCGATGTCGTAGTGGTCAATCACCCGTTGATCGAGTCCCTCAAACCGTCCGCATATGAGTGTCACGCCCGGGCCGCTGGCCAGGTCCCGTGCGCGGTTCTGGTCAAAGGGTTTGCCGCGTGGACTGAGGTAAATCAGTGGCGCGTCGGGTGCAGAACGGGCCAAGGCATCTTCGATGGCGTGTCCCATGACATCCGCGCGCAAGACCATCCCCGCACCACCACCGGCTGGCGTGTCGTCAACATTGCGATGCTTGCCGTCGCCGAACGGGCGCAAATCAACAGGAGCAAGCTGCCAAACCCCATCTTTCAGAGCCTTGCCCGTCAGGCTTTGGCCCAAAACGCCGGGAAAGGCATCCGGCAGCAACGTGACGACAACGGCCCGCCATGCGTGGGCCAAACGATCTTCTGTCTCCATCAAACTGCGGGGCTTTGACGAGGCGGCAATCGACTTGCGGCCGTGGGATCGGGTAGGGGCGTTTCTCATTTTGAACCTCCCGCAGGCTGCGTTGTCGCACCAGCACTACGATGCCGGTTCAGAATGCGTCGTTTGGCTTCGGTTGCCACCTCATCACTCATGTTCGAGCGATTTATTTTCAACAGCTCCTCCGCAACACCATGCGGCTGCACATTTTCGATGGGAAGGGGAGGTAGCCCTTCGGTCGAGATGCCGTAGCGGTCGAGGAACATCCCAAGCGGGCCAAGCGCTGTGCCGGAACAGGATTCGAGACGCCCGGCGTCCACGTGCGCTTTGCCCTCCACCAGTTGCGCTGTTTGGGCCACAACATCGTCGAGGCGCGCCGCGTTGGCCCAGATGTTTTGAAAGCTGGTGAAATCGTCTGTCAGTCGAACACCGCGTAAAAGCTGATAGTATACGCTGCGCTGCCAGGCTTCGGGCGCGCGCGTTGTGTACCAAACATCGATCTTGGTCTTAGGCCCAAACCGGGTCAGAAGACCATCAACCGCGCGCGCCATCAGAGGGGAGGACGCGGCATAAGTCTCGACACCATATTTGCCCGGAATCAGTCCAGACAGATCTTCGCTGGTGATCAGAAGTGGGCGTGTTTCGTCGGCGTTAAGGCCCTGGATAAAGGTATCGAAAGCCTGGCCAAAAGCCGTAAGGTTCAGGGGCTTGGGTTTGCGCGAGTATTTCCGCGCCGCGCGAATTACATCGGGCATTTCCGTCATCAGCACATAGCGCAGACGCGGCGACATAACCGCGTCATGCGCGGCCAGCCCGCGTTGCAGGCTGGAGGTGCCCGTCTTGTGAAAGCCCGGATGCAGGATCACGTGCATGGCTCAGAACACCCCATCAGGCGGGTCGGCGATGATGCGGCCAGTGGTTAGGTCAACGGTGGGCACCGCTTCGAGTGTGAACGGCAAAAGCGCGGGCGCGGGCAGGCCGGGGACCAGGACTTCGAGGATGTCCGACGCGCCGTGATTGAGCACGGATTTCACCGTGCCCAAAAGCGTGCCGCCGGTATCATAGACCTCCAGCCCGATGAGATCGGCGTGGTAGTATTCATCATCCGGCAGATTGGGCAGGCGGGTGCGGTCCACATAAAGCCGCGTGCCTTTGAGCGCCTCGGCCTGTTCCTTGGTGGCGATGCCAGACAGCCGGGCGATGAGCGCGCCCTTGGTGGTCTGGCCGCTGAGGGTGATGGTAAAGCTTTGTGCCGCATCTTCAGTCGTGACCGCGCCATAGGCGGCCACATCCTCGGGCGTGGCGGTGAACGCCTTGAGCCGCACCTCACCCCGGACGCCAAAAGCGCCTGCGATGGCAGCGATGCAAATGCGGTCGGTCATGATCCACCTTGCGTGATGCAAAGCCCACCCGCCATGTCGCCCCCAAGCGCATCACAGGCCTGGCTTGTGTTGCTCCGCTCATAAAACACACCCGCCACGAAGGCGAGCATCGTGAAGATCACAAGGCGGATGAGGCGAAACATGTCCTAGCGTTCCTCTATGGGCAGGGTGCCGCGGCGGTCTTCCCATCCGGCGCGTTCCAACTCGGGGGATTGGTGATCGGCCTCGGGCCAGCCGACGCAGAGATAGGCCACCAGCCGCCAGCTTTCCGGGACATCAAGATCGCGCTGCAGCTGTTCGGGATCCAGGATCGACACCCACCCCACACCCAGGCCCGCCGCGCGCGCAGCAAGCCAGAATTGCGTGATGGCGGCCACCACCGAGTAACGGCGCATCTCTGGCATGGTGCCCGCGCCAAGGCCCTGACCTTTGTCGGTGGCCTCGTCGCAAAAGACCGCCAGTTGCACCGGGGCCTCTTGCATGCCCGAGAGTTTCAGGCGGCTGTAAAGCTGTGCGCGGTCTCCGGCATAGCCTTCGAGCGCCTCGGCATTGGCCGCGGTGAAATTTGTCAGCGCCGCCTGCCGGGCCGCCTCGCTTTCAAGACGGACAAGCCGCCATGGCTCGCTCAGCCCCACGGATGGGGCCAAGAGAAAGGCGTCAAGACAGGCGGACAAAACCGTGGCGTCCACCGGATCGGTGCGGAAGTGGCGCACATCACGCCGCCACCGCATCAATTCCGACAGCTCAGACTGGAAGTCTTGGGAAAACGTCGACATTCCAGATCAGGCCAAGATCAGCTTTCCTCGGCTTCCTCGGCGGGCGCTTCTTCGGCAGGGGCCTCATCCGCGGCGGCCTCTTCGGCAGGCGCTTCCTCGGCAGGGGCCTCTTCTGCGGCGGCTTCTTCGACCGGGGCTTCCTCAGCTGGGGCTTCTTCTGCAGCTTTGGCTTTCTCGGCCTTCTCCTCGGCGCGGTCCTTTGCTTTCTGGCCGGGCTCGCCCTTGTTGGGGTTGTTGCGTTCTGTCTTTTCTGAATGACCAGCCGCTTCGAGGAAGCGCGCGATGCGGTCCGAAGGCTGTGCGCCTTGGTCGAGCCAGTACTGGATGCGTTCCATGTTCATTTTCACGCGCTCTTCGCTGTCTTTTGGAAGCAGCGGATTATATGTGCCCAGCTTTTCAATGAAGCGACCATCGCGTGGCATGCGGCTGTCAGCTGCCACGATGCGATAGAAGGGGCGTTTCTTGCTGCCGCCACGGGCAAGTCGGATTTTCATGGCCATTTTAGTGTTCTCCTTGGAATGGCGTGGAGGTGGGATGAAATCCCACCCTACGTTTGATGTTGTTTGTGGTGCTGAATGACTTCAGCGATGATAAAATTCAGGAATTTCTTGGCGAATTCCGGGTCGAGATCGGCCCGGTTTGCCAAATCTTCAAGCCGTGCGATCTGCGCCGCTTCGCGGGTGGGATCGGACGGGGGAAGGTCATGTTCGGCCTTGAGCTTGCCCACAGCTTGGGTGTGCTTGAACCGCTCGCCCAGCGTGTAGACGAGAATGGCATCGAGTCGGTCGATGCTTTCCCGATGCTCCTTGAGAAGGTCTGCGGCACGGTTGCTTGCGTCAGTCATTTTGCGTACCTCGAAAGATCGTGCAGGTAGATCAGGTTGTCGGCAGCATGGGATGCGCGCCCAGGCTGCAAAGTTGCTCCTAGTCGTTCGGCCAGCTTCATCGAGGCTAGATTGCTTTCGGCGATGTAGCTGACGAGGCGTTCTGGTTTCAGCACGGAGGCGGCCCAGTTTAGGGCTGCGGTTGCAGCCTCGGTTGCTATGCCGCGCCCTTCGGCGCCGGAATATGTATTCCAGCCAATCTCTATGTCATCATGATGGGCGGGGTGGTGCAAACCGACGGAGCCCACCACGGTATCGTCTTCGATCACCGTCCACCAGCCAAATCCCTTTAGCGACCAATGCCCAACATCTGCGGCAAACAGCCTCCACGCATCGGCAATGCCTAGCGGCCCGCCAATATAACGGGCAGCGTCCGAAGCGTAGAATGCGGCAAATATGGCGAAATCGTCTCCGACTGGGCCGCGCAGCACCAGACGTTCGGTCGTGAGTTCAGGAACGTCAGTCAAGAGCCCATCCTTTCGGTTTAAAGAGGGGGTCGGCATAGTGCGCGATCTCAAGCTCGATGCCGTCGAGAATTTGACCGGATGTAAGACGATCAGGGCTTGGGTGGCGATAGACCGCGTCGGAGCCGTCAATCGTGGGCGCGTCAGGGTCCTTCACACAGCCAAGACGCTCTGCCAGCCGGATGGAATCGAGGTTCTTGGGGTCAATGTAGCTGACCGCGCTGTCCCAGCCGCCCTGGGCATAGAGGAAGCCGCGGACCTTGTGGACCGCTTCCAGCGCATAGCCATGCCCGGCCTTGTCGGGCCAGATGATCCAGGCAATCTCACGCTCGGGCCATTTGGCCGGAAACCATCCCCCAGCCATGCCCAGCGTTTCGTCTGTGGCACGGTCGTGGATCATCCACATGCCATAGCCGCGAATTTCCCAATGGCCGATCTCGGCGGCATAGAGCATCCAGGTCTCATAAGCATTGAGCGGACCACCCATGAACCGCGAGCGGTAAGAGGCAAAGGTGGCCTTGAAATCCGGGTAATCCTCGGATGCAGGGGCGCGCAGGATCAGCCGTTTGGTGTCCAATGTCGGGATATCGCGATGGCCCATCTTATGCCTCCGCCGGATTTGGATGACGGTAGATGAGCGACGGTTCATCATCCTCGGGATAGGAAATGTCGCCCACACATGTCGCGCCAAGGCGTTCTGCCAGGGCAATGGACTTGGTGTTTCCGGGCAAGATGTAGCTGTCGAGCACTTGAATGTTCAAGCTGTTCTGCGCATAGGTGCGTGCGGCTTTGGCAGCTTCCGTGGCATAGCCCCGGCCTTCCATGTCTTCCAGCATCATATAGCCAAGCTCATGATGTTGATCGCCGGGTTCAAAGCCGATCACCACGAAACCCAGCAACTGTTCCGTTGCGGTTTCTTCAACAGACCAAATCCCATGTCCGCGTAACAGCCATGTGCCGACCATAGAGGCGAAATCATACCAGGCGTCATCGCGACTGAACGGCCCGCCCAATCCTTCGCCACGCGCGCTGCAGGCGATTTGGGCGTAGGCGTCGAAATCTGAGAGAACAGGCGCGCGCAATGTGAGACGGTCGGTGTGCAGGCTAGGCAAATGGGCAGACAAATCCGCCGCCTGCGCCATGGCGACAGGTGTCGAGGGCTTTTCCATGAGCAAGGCTATTTCCGTCATGCGTAAGCCTCCGGACTGCCATCCGCATCCGTCTCAAGCCCAAGCTCTGCCGGGCTGGGGTGACGGTAGAGATGCTCTGCACCCATCTCGACATTGTCATAGGCGCGTTCAAAAGTAGCCCCGAGCCGCTCGGCCAGAGCAACGGAGCGTTCATTGCCGGGCACGATGTTTGATGTCAGCGTGGTAAACCCAAGATCTTCATAGGCCCACCGCCGCGCGCGCTCGGCACCCTCAAAGGCGATGCCACGCCCCTCAAACCCGGCATAGACAACCCAGCCGATTTCAGGTTCGGGCCAGCCTTCGGGGTCCCAGATGCCTGTGATGCCGCAGGGTTCACCGGTTTCTTTCCACTCCATGGTGAAATAACCGTAGCCCTTTAGCGCCCAATGGCCGATGGAGAGCGCAAACCAGCGCCATGCTTTGGGGCGGTCTTTTTCCGTGCCGAACCCCCAGGAGCGGTCTTTGTCCAACAGGAACGCGGCCAGCGGATCGAAATCTGCAGGTTTGGGGCCGCGCAGCAAAAGGCGCGGTGTCTCCAAGGTGGGGATGGCGAGGCTCAGGGTCATACCGTGCCTTGTGGGTATTTGAGACAAGAAAGAAGCATCAGGTTATTTCTTTTTGCCAAAGCCCGAGAGGCCGGGGGGAGAGACGCGCCACCGCCCAGACCGGGCAATCCGCCACCGGGCAGCCCCTTGCCCATTTGTTTGGCGGCTTGTTCCAGTGCCTTGGGGTCCATGCCGGCGGCCACGTCTTCAGGGCTGGGGCCGCCTTTGCCGAACATGCCTTTCATAGCCTGTTTGAGCATGCCGCCTTTGCCCATCTTGCCCATTTTCTTCATCATGTCGGACATCTGGCGCTGCATTTTCAGCAGTTTGTTCAACTCGCTGACCTCAAGGCCTGCGCCCGATGCAATGCGTTTCTTGCGGCTGGCTTGCAGGATTTTGGGGTTGGCGCGTTCTTTCTTGGTCATGGAATTGACCAAGGCAATCTGACGCGCGATGATTTTGTCGTCGATGCCGGCCTCGGCCATCTGGTTTTTCATTTTGCCCATGCCGGGCATCATCGACATCACGCCTTCCATGCCGCCCATCTTTTGCATTTGCTCCAGCTGCATCTTGAGGTCGTTCATATTGAACTGCCCCTTGGTGAAGCGCTTCATCATGCGTTCGGCCTGTTCGGCCTCGATGGTCTCTTGCGCCTTTTCCACCAGGCTGACGATGTCACCCATGCCAAGGATGCGGCCTGCGATGCGCTCAGGCTCGAAGGTTTCGAGCGCGTCCATCTTTTCGCCAAGGCCAACAAAGCGGATGGGTTTACCTGTCACGGCGCGCATCGAAAGCGCCGCGCCGCCGCGCCCGTCGCCATCCATCCGGGTCAGGACCACGCCTGAGACGCCGATCTTGTCGTCAAATTCGGTGGCGACGTTCACCGCGTCCTGACCGGTGAGGCCATCGACCACCAGCAGGGTTTCGCGCGGGTTGGCCACATCGCGCACGGCGGCGGCCTGGGCGATGAGTTCCTGATCGATATGCAACCGGCCTGCCGTGTCGAGCATGTAGACGTCATAGCCGCCAAGCCCGGCCTGGGTTTTGGCGCGTTTGGCGATGGCGACGGGGTCTTCGCCTTTGACGATGGGCAGGGTGTCGACACCGATTTGACGGCCCAGAATTTCAAGCTGTTCCATGGCCGCCGGGCGGTTGACGTCGAGCGAGGCCATGAGCACGCGTTTGCCATCGCGCTCTTTCAGACGTTTGGCCAATTTAGCAGTTGTCGTGGTCTTACCCGAGCCCTGCAGGCCAACCATCAGGATGGGGGCAGGCGGGTTGTCGATTTTAAGCGCGCCGGGGTCTTCTTCGCCGGTCAGCGTTTCGACCAGCGCATCATGCACGATCTTGACGACCTGCTGACCGGGGGTGACCGACTTAGTCACCGCCTGACCAGTGGCCGCCTCCTGGACGCGTTTGATGAAGTCACGCGCGACAGGCAGCGACACATCGGCCTCAAGCAGAGCCACGCGCACCTCGCGCAAGGCGGTCTTGACGTCATCTTCTGACAACGCGCCCTGTTTGGTGAGCCGGTCAAAAACGCCAGAGAGACGTTCGGAAAGATTTTCAAACATGCCTCGGCCTCCTTTGCCGGTTTCGGGATGTCACCCCTAAGATAGGGGCAACGGTTCAAACGATAAACGCCCCCACGGGCGAAACTCGCTGGTGGGGGGCGATCCCGGGCAGATGCCCAAGGGACCGGAAGAACAGATGCCTTCCGTGATGTTGAGGGGCGTTTAGGCCTGTGGGGGCATGGAGTCAAGCCTGTCTGAGCTTGTTAATAGGGTCATTCACACATGACTTCAAAGTCAAACACGCGTCCCGGCAGGGTCCACATCGTGTCAGGTGTGTGGACCTGAAACACCTGCCGTCGGCTCAGTGCGGTCCACCCTTCCGTATCTTTGGGCAAGTCAAAGCTTTCGAGGGATCCGCGTGGCGCAAAGAGTGTGATCAATAGCGGGTCTTCATAGGCGCTTATTCCGCCAAGGTTGCCGTCGACATTCTTGGCGTCAAACGAGGCGTAGTCGGCAAAATGCGGTGTGCGGACCATGTGCACGGCGCGCACCACGCCGCTGACGGAACTGCCATCGAGAGCTACGACACGGATCGTACCGGTGGACAGGTAAGACACGGTTTCATTGCCCATGCGCAGGGCGCGGCCTTCGGAATAGGCAATCTCGCCTTGCAATATAGAGCCTGAGGGCAGTGTGCCGTGATCAGCTTCGGTTTCAATTTGAAACGTGGCAAGACATTCTGCGGCTTGGGCTGTCAGGGGGCCTGCTGCAAGTAAAGTGGCGGTTAAACCTATCAGAAGGCGCTTCATCTCAGTTCCTCAATAGAAATGTGAAATCCGAAAACGCCCCTTCGGCGGTTTCAGCGCCCGCATGGCAGCCCAGGCACGTACCACTGGGATCTGTCTGAAGGTAAGTCTCCATCGTGGTGTTGCTGAGGTATCTGGGCAGTTCTCCGTGCTCGAAGATCGGATCGGGATTGGCCCCGCGCCATTGCGACGAGATGAGCATATAATTGGCCAGTTTGGACCCGGCCAGTTTTGCCTGCCAGACCGTGTTGGTTTCCTGTGTGGGGCTAAAGATGTCCCAGCACCGAACGACCTGTGATGGATGCGCCGGAGTGCCTTCCAGATTGCGTGCAAAGGGGGTGTTTCTGACCACAACAAGCTTACCGGTGGTGCCTCATTGGTGGGGCAATCCGGGCAGGTCGCGTCAAACAGAAGGTAGTCAGAGATGGAGTGTGTTTCCGGAGGCAAACACCCGTCCGGAAAGAGGGATTGGGCGTATAGTGAATTGATATCACGTGCGTTTTGTGCTGTTGGAACATTGTCGACATGCTCGAACGTGGCCCAGATCCATTTGTCCCCGTTGCCGCTTTGAACCTTGGCGACGACATGCATTCCGACTAGCCCGAGCCGCACGGACAGGCATGCGTCTTGGTTTTCGAGGGTGTGTCGTTTGGGGATCGGGATTAATCCAGAGGCTTCCACATATTCGGACCCGGAACTATCCAGAATCCGCCAGGCTGTTTTGATCAGCACTGAGGCGGGCTGATCTTGATCCACGCCCAAGGGGAAGTTGATCTTTTGGTCAAACTGCGCCCGCTGTTCCGGGATATTCAATTCATTTTCAAGGATATAGGTGAGCGCAACGGTGTTCATTCGCTTTTCGTAAACGATAAAGTTGCCCGCTTGATCAATCAGAGTGTTGCCATCTGATTGTCTGATGTCGGGAACCACGGTTTCAGGCGAGGAGGCTTGGCACGCCGGATCGGCTGTGCGCATCACTTCAGTGCCACGGGCGTAATCGCGCCATCCATGCAGATTGCTGCCGGGCCGAACGGCATCCCAATTCAGAGCGACAAAGGCTTGCCATGCGTATTCATCGAAGGGCGCTTGGGCGGGGGCGTTGACGACGCGGTATTCAAAGAAGCGGCTGAAATCAGGCTGATCTTCGGGGAAGACCGGGCAAAGCTGATCATGCGGCTCCAAAATACAAAACGAACGTGGGGCCTCTTGCGCCCATGCCAGACCAGTGAGGCCGAGGAGGAAAAAGAGAGTTTTGACAAGAATTGTATTCATAAAGGTAATTTTGGATACAAAATATAACTTCTGTCAACAACTGGTTCTGATATGCTTGGTTTATGAAAGCTCCGGTTCGATCCTCTGATGCATTCGCACCCGTCAAAATATCCAGCGCGCAAGTAGCTGATATCGTGACGGAAATTCGTAATGACATTGTTAGGGGCGTGATCGCGCCGGGGGCGCCTTTGGGGCAGGAGGCGCTGGCAGAAAGATTTGGGGTGAGCCGCATGCCCATTCGCGAGGCGATCCGGCATCTGGAAACCATGGGCTTTGTGAACGTCGAAAGCAACAAGCGCACCCACGTGGCAGAGACCAGCCTGAATGATTTTCGCGACATCTATGACATGCGGCTGGCGCTTGAATGTGTGGCGATGCGGTCGGCCATGGCGCATCTGACCAACGCTCAAATTGATGGGGCTGAACGTATTCAGCAGGATATCGCAGAGGCAGGCCCACTTAGTTTTGGTCAACTCAATCATGCGTTTCACATGACGCTTTACCGCCCCTGCAACCGGCCGCGGCTTTTGTCGCAGGTCGATATTTTGTTCAATGCGGCGGATCGGTATCTATGCATTTTGAAAGCCCCGCCCGGAATGCGCGCCAAATCCGACGCGGAGCATATCGAGCTGATCGAAGCCTGTCGCAAGCGTGACAGCGCGGCGGCTGAGGCGTGTCTGAGACGTCATATTGGCGACGCAGCGGCCTTGTTTGAAGAGCAGTTTGCGGAGTAAGGCGTGATTGCGCCGAGGCGCTGTCGTTACCCGTTCTCCCGCAAGATATGCCCCGCCAGATAAAGTGAGCCACAGATCAGGACACGAGCATTGGGTGTTTGTGATGTGACCTGACGCAGGGCGTCTTCAGCGCTGTCGGCGGTTGTTGCGGTGAAGCCTGCGGAGGTGGCTGCGGCGGCTGTGTCTGCGGCGGGCAGGGTGTTGGCTTCTCCGGGGATTGAAACGGCTGTCAGGCTGTCGGCGACAGCGGCCAGCGGGTTCAGGTAGCCAGAGATATCCTTGGTGTTCAACATCCCGCAAATCAGGTGGGTGGGGCGTTTGGGCAGGGTGGCGAGGTGCTTTGCCAGGGCTTGACCGGCGGCGGGGTTGTGACCTCCATCGAGCCAAAGTTCTGCCTCCGGTGCGGCTTCTGCGAGAGCGCCTTGCGTCAGGCGTTGCAAGCGTGCAGGCCATTGGGCCGATGTTACGGCAGCTTCGAGGGCTGCATCGCTCAAGTTCAAGTGGCGCAGCGCAGCAACGGCGGCGCCAGCATTCTCGACCTGATGCGCGCCGGGCAGGATGGGCAGGGGCAGATCGCGCAGGCCGGTTTCGTCCTGAAAAATCAGCCGCCCGCGTTCGGTGGTGACATGCCAGTGTTGGCCATACGCCAACAGAGGCGCACCCAAACTGCGTGCCTTGGCCTCAATCACGTCCATGGCGTCATCGGCTTGTGGGCTCACAACGCAAGGCACACTGCGCTTGATTATGCCCGCCTTTTCACCTGCAATCGCTGCCAACGTGTCGCCGAGGAATTGCTCATGATCCATCGACACAGGTGTAATGATCGTCAGCGCCGGTTTGGCGATGACATTGGTGGCGTCCAGTCGTCCGCCAAGGCCGACCTCTAGCAACGTGAAGTCAGCTTTGACCCGTGACATCGCGAGCAAAGCAGCACAGGTGGTGATCTCGAAATAGGTGATGGGCGCTTCGCCCTTGGCGGCGTAGCATTCATCGAGCACTGCGCTCAGGTCTGGTTCGCAGATCAGGTCACCCGCGAGGCGTATGCGCTCGTGAAACCGGGCAAGATGCGGTGAGGTGTAGGCATGGGCGCTTAGGCCTGTGCCTTCGATCCCGGCGCGGATCATGGCAAGGGTGGATCCTTTGCCATTCGTTCCGGCGATATGGATGACGGGTGGCAATGCCTCTTGCGGGTTGCCGAGGCGATCCAGCAGGCGCCAGACCCGATCCAGAGTGAGATCGATGATCTTGGGGTGCAGCGACATCATCCGCTCAAGGATGACGTCCGAAGATGTGGGGTTCATGTCTTGGTGGCGTCTTTCGCGTCGGGCGCTTCCGTGGCGTCCGGTTTTGCTGCCTCGGGGGTCTCGTCGGCTTCCGGAGCTGGCAGGTCGCCTTTCACGGCAGGTGGCAATCTCAGGAGCATGCGCGTGATGGTGATCAGTTCATCGCGCATGTCACCACGAGGCGTGACACGGTCGAGCATGCCATGGTCGAGCAGGTATTCGGCACGCTGGAATCCTTCGGGCAGTTTTTCACGGATTGTCTGTTCGATCACACGGGGGCCGGCAAAGCAAATGAGCGCGTTGGGTTCTGCGATATGCACATCACCCAGCATGGCGTAGGACGCGGTCACGCCGCCGGTGGTGGGGTGCGTGAGCACGACGATATAGGGCAAGTTGGCTTCTTTGAGCATTTGCACGGCGACGGTTGTACGCGGCATTTGCATCAGGCTCAGGATGCCTTCTTGCATGCGTGCGCCGCCAGCGGCGGAAAACAGGATCAGAGGGCGTTTGTGCTTCACAGCTTCTTCGGCGGCTTTGATGATAGCGTTGCCCACATACATGCCCATCGAGCCGCCCATGAAGGAAAAATCCTGGGCCGCAACGATCACCGGGGTACGCCCGATTTCGCCAGAGGCCACGAGCATGGCGTCTTTTTCGCCTGTGTCCTTCTGCGCAGTTTTCATGCGATCTGGGTATTTCTTTTGGTCACGGAACTGCAGGGGATCCGCCGTGGGCAGGGGAACCTCTATTTCGGCAAAGGCCCCGCCGTCGAAGAGTGTTTCAAAGCGGTCACGTGGGGTGATGGGCATGTGATGTCCGCAAGAGGTGCAGACATTCAGGTTTTCTTTCAGCTCACGGTGAAAGAGCATGGTGCCGCATTCATCGCATTTCGACCAAAGGTTCTCGGGCACTTCGCGGCGCGAAAAGATCGAGTTGATGCGCGGCCGCACGTAGTTGGTGATCCAGTTCATCGGTGCGAATGCCCCTTTATCCCGTAACGTCACCTGAAATAATGGGGGTCGCGGCGAATTGCAATCAGCGGCGCAAAGCAAGGCGGATGGTGAGCCAGCTGACAAAGAGCATCATCAGGTCCACAGGGGCCCAGGCCCAGACGGCGCGATCATCGCTTATTTCAAACGGGTATGTGTAAAGCGCCATACCGTCGAAATACCCCGTGGGGGCGGCCACGAATATCGCATAAAAATTGTTGAAAAAATGCAGGCCGACAGCGGGACCCAGTGTGCCGGAGCGGGCAGTCAGATCAGCTGCAACGACCCCAAAGGCTGTGGCCCAGAGCACGACGAGCCAGGCGTTGTCCCCATTCAGTTCGGCGTCATAGTGCAAAAGACCAAATATCACGGATGGCAGTACAATCCAGACAAGTGGGCGACCGTAGCGCGCAGCCAACTGGCTTTGCATATACCCGCGAAACAAGGTTTCTTCTGCGCCCACCTGAATAAGCAATGCGGGCAGAGCAAGCGGTAGGTAAAGAATCCACGTGCCAAACTCCACATTTAGTTGCGGGGCGATGTCGGGATCGCTGGGCATGAGAACCATCAATACCACGTAGAGACCCACGAGATAGCCGCAGGTTCTTTTGAATTGCGACTTTGCGGTGTCCCAATCGCCTATGGCACTCAAAAGCGTGCGCCCGTGCACCTGTCGCAACGCAATATCAAGGGCCAGGAAAACGAAAATGAAAATAAAGAGATTGCCCAGAACACCGGTCGGGTCACTCGCCGTATCCAATGAGTTGTCCAAAGCAGATCTCGCGTCTTCGCTCATTGCTGAATTCAACAGCGCGGAGGTCAGCATCACAAAGGTGAGGATCAGCACGACGCATAGCACCAGACCCAAAATCAGCCGCAGTGGTGTCGCACTGGGACGCGCGGGGGCGACAAGCTGTTCAAAGGCGGAATAGGCGCGGCGCATGCCGCAAAGCTAGGGCTGCGGGCTGGGACCTGCAATATTTCTTAGCGGATGCGCATGAAAAAACCCGGGCGCGAACGCCCGGGTCAGTTTCAAAGAGATAATCTGGAAGGAGAAGGTAGATTACCCTTTTGAGAACTCTGGATAGGCTTCCATGCCAAGTTCGGAGACATCGAGACCGTTGATCTCTTCCTCTTCGCCGACGCGGATGCCCATGACGGCCTTGAGGATGACCCAGACGATCAGGCTGGCCACGAAGGTGAAGACACCGTAGGCGGCAATGCCCATGAGCTGTGTGCCCAGGTTTGCGTCGCTGTTGTAGAAGATCACGGCGATGGTGCCCCAGATACCAGCAAAGAGGTGAACCGGGATGGCACCGACCACGTCGTCGATTTTGAACTTGTCGAGCATGGGCACAGTCAGCACCACGATCACACCACCCACAGCACCGATCCAGAGCGCGCCAAAGAGTGTTGGGGCGAGCGGTTCAGCAGTGATGGACACCAGACCGGCCAAGGCGCCGTTGAGCACCATGGTGAGGTCAGGCTTCTTGTACATCACCTGCGTCAGGATCAGCGCAGTCACAGCACCAGCTGCGGCTGCCATGTTGGTGTTGGCAAAGATGCGGGAAACGTCAGAGACATCGCCCACGGTGCCCATGGCAAGCTGCGAGCCGCCGTTGAAGCCGAACCAGCCGAGCCAGAGGATGAACGTTCCAAGCGTGGCGAGGGCGAGGTTGGAACCCGGGAATGGGTTCACTTTGCCGTCCTTGCCGTATTTGCCAAGGCGTGGCCCAAGGATAATCGCACCGGCCAGAGCGGCCCAACCACCCACCGAGTGAACCACGGTAGAACCTGCGAAATCAGAGAAGCCTGCCTCAGAGAGCCAGCCGCCGCCCCACTGCCAGGAGCCTGAGATTGGGTACATGACACCGGTAAGGAGAACGACGAAGATCAGGAAGGGCCAGAGTTTGATCCGTTCTGCCAGAGCACCCGATACGATCGAGGCTGTGGCGGCAACAAACACCAACTGGAAGAAGAAGTCTGAGCCAACTGAGGCATAGTCTAAAGCCGCGTCGGCTGCCGCAACGCCCACAGGGTCAAGCGTCGTTGGTACAAAGAAGCTTCCGACATAGCCGTTGAACTCGCCCGGATACATCAGGTTGAAGCCCATCAGCCAATACATGATGGCCGCGATCGAGTAGAGACCGATATTTTTGGTCATCTGCATGGTGACGTTTTTGGAGCGTACAAGCCCGCCTTCGAGCATGGCAAAGCCTGCGGCCATGAAGAACACCAGGAAACCCGCCATGCAGAACAGCAGAGTTGTCATGATATAGGGGCCGATTTCGTCAAAGCCCGGAGCCGCGTCCTGGGCCAAGCCCATCTGCGGCAAAGCGATCATTGCCGCCGCGGCAAGACCGAATTGAGTGTAGCGTTGCATAGTCATGTCCTTTCCCCCGCGCCGATCAGAGCGCATCTTCGTTGGTTTCGCCGGTGCGCACGCGCATCGCCTGGCTGACATCCAGCACAAAGATCTTGCCGTCGCCGATCTTGCCGGTTCGTGCTGTGGTCGAGATGGTTTCCACCACCTGATCGACCATCGAGGCTGCAACAGCGATTTCGAGTTTGATTTTAGGCACGAAATTGACGGCGTATTCTGCGCCGCGATAAATTTCGGTGTGACCGGACTGCGAGCCGAAGCCTTTGATCTCGGTCACCATCATGCCGCGTACGCCAATGCCGGTCAGCGCTTCGCGGACGTCTTCAAGCTTGAACGGCTTGATGGTCGCGATGATGAGTTTCACGGATGTCCCTTTCCAATGGATGAGCGGTTTGTTTGCATGCGCAGAAAATGCGGCAAGACCGGCGTGCGGGAAGGGTTTGTGAGGGATCAGCATGGGGGAAAACGTGAAAATTGCACAAAATATGCGCAAAAAATATCAAATGACTAAAAATTAGACATCTAAGAATCTGAATTGCGACAAGCTTAGGGTCTCTACATTCGATTCAGGGCGCGATAAACTAGGTCAAAATAAATATGACCGGGCAGGTTGAGCATGACGAAATCGGGGCGAAAATCACCGCGCCTAGTTGCTGAGAAGCGATACAAAAAACCGGCTGGAAAGCCGGCCAAAACGCGTGCGACCACGACCCGTAAGACGCCTACAAAACGTCGTCGCAAGTCATCAAGACCACCGCGCAAGGGAGTGATCGGGCTTTTGCAACGCCTGGTGCGTTGGGTTTTGCGCCTCTTCTGGAAGGTGACATGGCGCGTTGGGGTCGTGGTGCTTATCCTTCTGAGTTTGGCCGTTGGGTATGTCTACTCCACGTTGCCGGACGTCAACGCCTTGTTGGATGGCCGCGCACGGGGATCGGTGACGTTGATGGATCGCGATGGGGAAGTGTTCGCCTGGCGCGGCGATCAGTTTGGTGGCGTGGTCACCGCAAGCACTGTCAGCCCGCATTTGCGCAATGCGGTTGTCGCGACGGAGGACAAGCGGTTCTATCGGCACTTTGGGCTGAGCCCGAGGGGCATCGCGAGCGCGGTCAAGATCAATCTCAGTGAGGGACGGGGGCCGCTCTCGGGACATGGCGGCTCAACCATCACGCAGCAGACAGCCAAGCTTTTGTGCCTGGGTGTCGAATATGAGGCCGATGCTTGGGAATCCGAGGCCGAATATGTCCGCGACTGCCGAAGGGGGTCAATCTCGCGCAAGGCCAAAGAAGCCGTCTATGCGCTGGCGATGGAACTCAAGTACACCAAGGATGAGATCCTCTCGATCTATCTTAACCGCGCTTACATGGGCGGCGGCGCCTTTGGCGCGGAAGCTGCGGCACAGAGGTATTTTGGCAAACCAGCTGCAACAGTCGCGCCGCAAGAGGCGGCGATGCTGGCAGGTCTCTTGACCGCCCCGACACGTCTGGCGCCGACTACCAATCTGGAGCGCTCACAGGACCGCGCGGCTACAGTGCTTCGGCTGATGAATGAGCAAGGATATTTGAGCGACTCTGAGATGAAGGCCGCACAGGACAATCCGGCCACATTGTCAGCAGCGGCGCAACGGCAGGCAGGCGGGTATTTTGCCGACTGGGTGATGGAATCCGGGCCGGAGTTCTTTACGCGAGACACAACCGAAGACGTGATCATCCGCACAACGCTGGACCAGCGTATGCAGCGCGCGGCGGAAGAGGCGCTGGACTGGGTTTTTGAGAACAAGGTGCGCGAAGGATCTGAGGCGCAGGCGGCGATTGTTGTGATGAGTGCCGATGGGGCGGTGCGCGCTATGGTCGGCGGGCGCAAGGCGCAGGTGGTGGGTGCGTTCAACCGCGCGACCATGGCCAAACGGCAAACAGGGTCAACTTTCAAGCCTTTCGTTTATGCGACAGCGCTGGAGCTTGGGCATCATCACGACTCAACCGTGGTGGACGAGCCCTATTGCATGGACATCCCGGGCTCTGGTCGCTGGTGCCCCACGAATTTTGATAAGAAATACAGAGGCCTCGTTACGCTGCAGCAAGCATTGCGACAGTCGCTCAACATACCTGCTGTAAAAGTCTCAGAAGCCATGGGGCGGGACCTTGTGCGGCAAGTGGCGACGGATTTCGGTATCGACAATCAACTGGCCGACGGACCGGCTTTGGCACTTGGTGCCTCCGAGAGCACATTGCTTGAGATGACCGGTGCCTATGCTGGTATCCTGAATGGCGGATCTTCTGTCACACCCTACGGTTTGGTTGAGCTCAAACTGATTGGCGATGACACACCTTTGATGGGGACCGGTGGCGGTATCGGAGAGCGTGTGATCAGTGAGGAAGCCGCGCGCGAGCTGACGTGGATGATGTATAATGTTGTGCATGGTGGCACGGGTGGGCGCGCCAAACTGCCCGACCGCGAGGCGGCGGGAAAAACCGGCACAACACAGGCCGCGCGCGATGCCTGGTTTCTGGGCTTTACGGCGGATTATGTGGCCGGTGTCTGGATGGGCTATGACGACAACACGCCACTGAGTGGTGTGACGGGCGGGGGCCTTCCGGCAGAGATTTGGCGCGAGACCATGGTACGGGTGAACGAAGGCATAGACCCCAAGCCCCTGCCTATGCTGCGGCCACAGCCCAAACCCAAACCACAACCAGTGCAACGACAAAGACGGCGCAACACCAATTTCGAGAATTTCCTGAAGGATCTCTTTGGACGGTAAACAGGTAACTCGGATCAGGCCCGGAACGTGCCAGGCCTAGCCCGCTTTTTTAAGATCGGCGATCAACCCGTCAATATTGCCCTTGTTGCGATCGAGGATCGCGCCGATTTCCGTGCGCTCGGTCAAGCGTAGACTGACCCCTTCGATCACCATGTCAAAGAACAGGTCTCTCCCGGAGCGATCCGAAACGAGGAAGAGGACGTTAAACGGAGAGGATCCCTTGAGATACACCAGCGATTTGACTTCGTGCCAGGATTTCACCTTACGCACGCCTTTGACCTCGATGCGCCCGCCAATAAACTCGCGAAACCGCTTGCCGTATTTGCGTGCGATGTAGCTTTGGAAGGTTTTGGTGAAGGCACGCATTTGCCCGGAACTTGCACGGCGGGAATCCTGTCCAAGTGTGGAGCGTGCAATGATGCTGACATCTGCATAGCGGCTGAAGATCTCGTTCAAAATCACGGATCATAGCGTTAACCGACTTGCCGGAAGCGATCACGCGGTTGATGTCGGCCACGACCTGATCCACCAAGGCCTTGGCGCGCGCTTCGGTCAGCGCGAATGCGGAAGCGGGCAGGGTCGTCGCCGCAGCGCTTGCTGCGAGCAAAGAAACGACGTGACGGCGGTTTAGATCATTCATCATCGGGCACCTCAAATGGAGAGAGCGCAGGGTCATCGTATGGGTCGGCAAACGCCCCGTCAGAGCCGTTGCCAAGTTTGAATCGGCGGTTTTGCAGATAGATCGACTGCGCCTGCGCGTAACTGTCGGCACTTTCATAAAGAACCGAGTCGATGGTGTCTGCAAACCGTCCGCGATTGGACAGTCCAGAGGACACCGATGCAATGGTTCCATAGTAATTTTCTGGTGAGTCCAGAATGTAGGTCAGGGGGTTTGTGAATATATCAACCACAAGGCCAACAGTATCGCGTTCAGTCGAAGGACCCAACAAAGGCAATTCCACATAAGCGCCTTCCCGCACACCCCAAACGTGCAATGTCTGACCAAAGTCAGCGTCATTGGCCTCCGGCATGTTCAGATCAGTTGCGACATCAAAGACGCCTCCCAGTCCGATCGTGCTGTTGACGAGAAATCTGTAGCTGTCTTCCGTTGCCGCAAGCATGTTGCCCTGCAAAATGCTGTTCACGATAGAGCGTGGCAGCGACAGATTGAAAGCAAACCGTCCAATCGCGTCCTCAATATCGTCAGGCACATATTCTGAGTAACCGACGCCAGCAGGCCGCACGATGGCGCGGTCCAAAGAGAGGTTGAACTCATGCACGCTGCGGTTTTGCTCTTCGTAAGGGTCAAAAACCGCATCCGAGGGCAGGCCAGCAGGTGGCTTTGCACAGGCCGCCAACCCCACAATCAGGAGCAAAGGCAGCAGACAACGCAACGCGCGGCTAGGAGGACAGAGACGAAAATAAATCACGGTTTAAGGAATCTTTAAATCAGTTCAGCGCATACATACCCAATCGAGCGCCAGTGCCCAGAAGATCAAGCGTGTCCTCAGCAGCATGTGGCAGTTCGGTGACACCAATCTAGGCCGGACATACCGACCATTTCAAGCGCAGTTGGCAACAGGCGGCTCATAAACCATGCAATCGAGCAGGTCACACCGCGAAACGGGTCTGGAAGAGCTTCGTTCCGCGCGGCAACAAAGCCGTGTTCTCTATTGGACCGTGGGTGGTTTCAGCTTTTTCGTGAACCTTCTGATGCTGACCGGGCCGATCTACATGCTGCAGGTCTATGACCGGGTTCTTGGCAGCCGGTCGGTGGAGACGTTGGTTGCCCTTTCGGTCCTAGTGCTCTTTTTGTACACGATGATGGGGCTGTTGGATTATGCACGCGGTCGCATCATGGGACGGGTTGCGGCACGGTTTCAGTCGCGAATGGATCGCCGGGTTTTTGACGCCGTTGTGCGCAAATCGGCCGTGGAACCGGATGAAAACACCGAAACTGGCCTGCGCGATCTGGAGGCGGTTCAACGGCTCATGGCATCTCCTGTCCTGATGGCCGGGTTCGACATTCCCTGGACGCCGTTTTTTCTGGTTGGCATTTGGATCTTTCATCCATGGCTGGGGTCGATGGCATTGGCGGGGGGCATAATCCTTGTTGCAATTGCATTGATTAATCAACGCGTCACACGTCGCCCAACCGGGCGGTCCAACATGGCATCAGTGGCGGCGGAAAAGATTGCCAATCAAATTCGCAACGAGGCAGAGATGGTGCAGGCCATGGGCATGCGTGATGCCACATTTGATCGCTGGAAAGAGGCACGCGACGTGGCGCTTGAGGCGCAAATTCAATCATCAGACTTGTTAGGCACATTCAGTGTGACAACAAAAACGTTCCGGCTGTTCTTGCAATCCGCGATGCTCGGGTTGGGGGCGTACCTTGTGTTGGCGGGGTCCTTGACCCCCGGCGCGATGATTGCCGGATCCATCCTGTTGGGGCGGGCACTGGCGCCGGTGGAACTGGCCGTGGGACAATGGCCGGCTGTCCACCGCGCCGTTCGCGGGTGGGAGGCGCTGGCCGACTTGTTGGGCACGGTGCCGCCAGAACGGGCGCGCATTCCGTTGCCCTGTCCCAAAGCGCATCTCGACGTGCGGCAGCTCACCGTGTTTCCGCCGGGCGAAAAACAGGCCTCGCTGCGCAGTGTCAGCTTTGTGGTTCAACCCGGTGAAGCGGTGGGCGTGATTGGACCCTCGGGCGCTGGCAAATCTTCGCTGGCGCGTGCCTTGACCGGATTGTGGCACCCGGCCGGTGGCAAAATTCGGCTCGATGGCGCGACGCTTGACCAGTATGAGGCAAGCACGCTCGGCGGATTGGTGGGGTACCTCCCGCAGCGTGTACAGCTATTTGATGGCACCATTGCCGAAAACATCGCGCGTCTGGCCGAAACGCCCGACCCGGTCAAGACTGTGGAAGCCGCCAAGAAGGCGGACGCGCACAGCATGATCCTGAAACTGCCGGACGGGTACGACACGCGCGTGACCCCGGGTGGTGGTCGTTTGTCTGGCGGGCAGATGCAGCGCATAGGTCTTGCGCGTGCCATGTATGATGATCCGGTTTTTCTGGTGTTGGACGAACCCAATTCAAACCTCGACAACGAAGGCAGCGAAGCCGTCAACCGCGCCATTCGCGGCTTCAAAGCCGAAGGGCGTTCCATCCTGATAATGGCCCACAGGCCTGCCGCAATTCAGGAATGCGAAAAACTATTAATGCTGGATGGTGGTCGATTGCGCGCCTTTGGCCCCAAGGATGACGTGCTGCGCAGCGTCGTCAAAAACCATCTCGATGTGATCGGCGGCGAAGGGCTTCGGGGCGTGCAATGACCTTAGCCAAGCGCACTTCCTGGTCCGTGCGGCGGCCTCTATACATCGGTGCAGTGACTGTCGTCATGCTTTTGGGTGGGTTTGGAGCCTGGGCGGTTTTGACGACCATATCGGGGGCGATTGTCGCCGAAGGGCGGATAGAGGTCGACCAGAATCGGCAAGTGGTGCAACACCCGGATGGCGGTGTTGTGGCCATGCTCGAAGTCGACGAAGGCGATTTCGTCGTCGCAGGCGATGTGCTGTTGCGGCTTGATCCAACCGCGCTGCGGTCGCAGCTTTCTATCACCGAAAGCCAGCTTTTTGAATTGATGGCGCGACGTGGGCGACTTGAGGCCGAGCGTGACGAGGCGTCCGGGATCACATTTGACCCTCTGCTGCAACAGGTTGCTCTGGAAGATGTTGATGTCACGGGACTTTTGCAGGGGCAAACCCGATTGCTTGCAGCGCGTGAAGAAACAACTGCGCAAGAGATAACGCAGCTTGAGAAACAAAGGCGGCAGATCGCGGATCAGATCACCGGCCTGACGGCGCAGGCGACCGCTTTGCAAGAACAGCTTGATCTGATCGATGTTGAACTGGCCAACCAACAAGCCTTGTTGGATCAAGGTCTGGCGCAGGCAACACGCGTTTTGTCGCTGCAACGTGAAAGGGCAGGGCTGTCGGGACAAATGGGCGAATTGGCGGCGCAGGTGGCCCAGGCCGAAGGGCGGATGACCGAGATTGATATCGAAGTGTTGCAATTGGGTGCGCAACGGCGCGAAGAGGCCATCGCGACTTTGCGAGATCAACAATACCGCGAACTGGAGCTTTTGGAAGAGCGTCGTGCGCTGACCGAACGGCTGGACCGGCTGGATATTCGCGCCCCGGTGTCCGGGATCATTTATGACCTTCAGGTTTTCGCCCTGCGGTCCGTTGTTCGGCCTGCAGATCCTATCCTCTATATTGTGCCGCAAGATCGCCCGTTGATCATCAACGCGCGGGTTGAGCCCATCCACATCGACAAGCTCTACCTCGGTCAGGATGTCATCCTGCGCTTTTCGGCGCTCGACCAAAGACGCACGCCGGAACTCACCGGGCAGGTGATGCAGATATCGGCCGATGCGTTCGAAGAGGAAGGCACACATCGCAGCTATTACCGGGCCGAAATCGAACTCAGTGAAGGAGAGCAGGCTCGCCTGCCCCAAGATGTGACCCTGATCCCCGGCATGCCGGTCGAGGCGTTTATCCGCACGGAAGACCGCACGCCGCTGGCCTATCTGGTCAAACCGCTCAGCGACTATTTCTCCAAAGCATTTCGAGAGTAACTCCGGCCTGCACCGATATGATCTGAACAAATCGTCGCTGCAAAAACAGTTTTTCCTGATTTTCTTTGCTGAGCACTGCGGCTAGCGTCCACATGCGAAACGAATCCGGGAGACGAGGCCGATGGGCAAATTTGAGAGCAAACTGGCAGAGATGGGGGTCACGCTTCCTGATGCGCCTGCACCGGCAGCCAATTATGTGCCTTATGTTCAGGTAGGCGACATGCTCTATGTGTCAGGTCAGCTGCCAAAAGATGGTGACACGCTCATGATTGGGAAGCTGGGGGATGACATGGATGTCGCCACGGGTGCGAAGGCCGCGCGGGTTTGTGCCATAAATTTGCTGGCCCAGGTTAAGGCGGCCTGCGGCGGTGATCTTGACCGGCTGCAACGGGTCGTCAAGCTGGGTGGCTTTGTCAACTCCACCGATGATTTCAAAGATCAGCCCGCCGTGATCAACGGCGCATCAGACTTTATCGGCGAAGCACTGGGCGACGTTGGCAAACATGCCCGCGCCGCGGTGTCGTCTCCGGCACTGCCCTTTGGTGTGGCGGTCGAAATCGAAGGCGTGTTTCAGATCAAATGATCCGGCTGCACCGGTCCTTTTTCAAGGCACCGCTGGCACATCGCGCCTTGCATGATGTGGCTGACGGTCGACCAGAAAACTCGCGTGTCGCTGTTCAGGCTGCGTTGGATCACGGCTATGGGATCGAGATCGACCTGCAGCTGAGCCGTGATGGCGAGGCGATGGTGTTTCACGACTATGATCTGGATCGCCTCACGTCCAAATGCGGTTTGGTTCTGGAGCATGATGCAGCAGAGCTGTCGCAGATCCCGCTGAAAGGCGGATCAGACGGTATCCCGACGCTGTCAGAGTTACTGACACTGGTCGCGGGCTGTGCGCCGATGCTGATTGAACTCAAGGATCAGCATGGCCAGATGGGGATGACCGATGGACGCCTGGAAAAGGCCACCGCCCGTGCGTTGCAGGGGTACAAAGGCGCGGTGGGTCTGATGTCGTTCAATCCCGAGATGGTCGCCCTTTTGGCTGAGCTTGTCCCGGATGTCCCGCGAGGGCTGGTCACAAGCCCTTACAGGGAAAAGAACTGGCCGGAACTTGACGAGCCTGTTCGCGAAAGGCTGCGCGATATCCCCGATTATGACCGCACGGGCGCTAGTTTCATCAGCCATCAGGCGGACGATCTTTTGAGGCCACGCGTGGCCGAATTGAAGACCAAGGGCGCGGACGTTTTTTGCTGGACGATCCGCACAGCGCAGCAAGAAGCCCTTGCGCGCCAAGTTGCCGACAATGTGACCTTTGAAGGCTATCTCGCCGAGATCCCCGCTTGAAGCGTGTCCCGCGCAGACCAGATTGAAGAGCATGTAGTCAAAGGATCGGTATGGACGGCGGATCAGTCATCGTTAGCGTCTGCGACAGCCTCGCCCAGATCCGGGCCGAGGACTGGGACGCCTGCGCCTGCCCCGAGGCTGCGGACGGGCGGCCAGATGATCCTTTCACGACCTACAGGTTTCTCAAAGCCCTGGAAGACAGCCGGTCGGTGGGCGTCGGCACCGGGTGGCAAGCGCAGTATCTTACGGCTGAAATGGACGGGCAGGTGATTGCCTGCGCGCCGCTTTATGCCAAGTCACACAGCCAGGGCGAATATATTTTTGACCACAACTGGGCGCATGCCTATGAGCGCGCCGGAGGGCGATATTTCCCAAAGTTACAACTGGCGGTGCCGTTCACTCCGGTCACTGGGCGACGATTTCTGACGCGACCGGGGTATGAGCGAGCTGGACAAGAGGCGTTGGTGCAGGCAGCGGTGCAGTTGGCGGACCGGCACAGCCTGTCATCCTTGCATGTCACGTTCTGCACCGAAGTCGAGCGGGAGAATGGCAGTCAGATGGGTCTTCTGCCCCGCACCACGCAGCAGTTTCACTGGCTCAACAAGGGCTATCAAAGCTTTGATGACTTCCTCGCCTCGCTCAGCTCGCGCAAACGCAAGAATATCCGCAAAGAACGCGCCCAAGCCCAAGGCTGCAGCGTTGAGATCGTGCAGTTGACCGGTGATCAGATCAAGCCCGCGCATTGGGAGTATATCTGGACCTTTTACCAGGATACCGGTGCGCGGAAATGGGGCATGCCCTATCTGACGCGCGCGTTCTTTGACATTGCGCATGACATTCTGCGCGACGATATTCTGTTGGTGCTGGCGCTGCTTGACGGTGAACCAGTCGCCGGGGCTTTGAACATGATCGGGCGCGGTGCCTTGTTCGGACGCTACTGGGGCTGCACGGCGCATTATCCGGCGATGCATTTTGAGCTGTGCTATTATCAGGCGATCGACTACGCGATTGCGAACGGCTTGTCGCGTGTCGAAGCGGGCGCGCAAGGGGAGCACAAGCTAGCGCGCGGATATCTTCCGGTCGAGACGCACTCTTTGCACTGGTTCCGCGATCCGTCTTTCGGGGATGCCGTTGCCCGATACTTGGACGCGGAGCGGCAGGCGGTGTCAGAGGATATCGAAATTCTGACGGCCTATGGCCCGTTCAAAAGAGCACATGTGGAGGAACAGGAATGACCGAGAAGCTGAGCGATGCAGAGCGTGACACGGAGCTATCGCCACTATTAACCAATGGCTGGGTTATGGTGGACGGGCGCGATGCGATCCACCGCGAGTTTCAGTTCAAGAACTTCGTGGATGCGTTTGGCTTCATGACGCGCGCCGCGCTTTGGGCCGAGAAATGGAACCATCATCCCGAGTGGTTCAATGTCTACAAAACCGTACAGGTCACATTGAGCACGCATGACGTTGGCGGTCTGAGCGCTTTGGACATCAAACTGGCCCGCAAGATGAATGATCTGGCCCAAGGATAAGGCGGGCGCATTCACGGCCCGCCCAAGAATGTCAAATCAAAGCGCGTCGAGAATGGTCTCGCCTGCGGATGTCTCGCATACACCGGGGCTTTCTTCGGCGTTGAGCACGGTCACCGCGCCATCTTCAACAACCATCGCATAGCGCATAGATCGGCCAAATAGGCCAGCCGGGGGCGCGTCGAAATTCATACCGATGGCTTTGGTGAAACTGGAATCCGCGTCGCTGAGCATGGTGATGCCAGCATCCGTTGCCCCCGTGGCCTCGCCCCAGGCTTTCATGGTGAACGGGTCATTCACCGACACGCAGATGATTTCATCCACGCCTTTGGCGGCCAGCGCGTCTTTGGTGCGGATAAAGCTGGGCACATGGGCGGAGTGGCAGGTGGGCGTATACGCGCCGGGCACCGCAAAGATCACCACCTTGCGGCCATTGGTTTTCTCCGAAAGGGTGACGGCTTCGGGGCCATCCGCGCCCAGTTGCAATAAAGAAGCTTCGGGAAGTTTGTCGCCAGTGGAAAGGGTCATGGTCGCATCCTGTCTATCATTTGCGGGTTGATTGACCGTAGTTATAGGCTGTGCTTTGGCCGTGGCCATCTAAATCGGAGGATAGCATGTCGGGAATCGTTGTCATCGGCGCGGGGCAGGCGGGAAGTTCGCTTGTCGCCAAACTGCGCATGCTTGGGCATGAAGGTGCTGTCACATTGATTGGTGCCGAACCTGTCCCGCCCTATCAACGCCCGCCCTTGTCCAAGAAGTATCTGCTGGGGGAGATGGAGTTGGAGCGGCTCTATCTGCGGCCAGAGAGATTTTATGATGAGAATGATATCGCTCTGAGATTGGGCGAAGAAGTGACAGGCATAGATCTTACCGCGAAGATGATTTCTCTGGGGAACGAGACGCTTGTCTATGATCAGCTTGTTCTGACCACTGGGTCCGCACCGCGCCGGTTGCCGGCCTCCATCGGCGGGGCGCTGGAGGGAGTTTACGTTGTGCGGGATTTGCAGGATGTCGATGCCATGGCACCCGAATTCAAACCTAGTGCACGGGTTTTGATTGTGGGCGGCGGATATATCGGCCTTGAGGCGGCAGCTGTGGCGGCAAGTAAAGGCCTCAACGTGATTTTGGTTGAGATGGCC